>JASFHJ010000254.1:0-3023 GCA_050123255.1 Dehalococcoidia bacterium | reverse complement strand
GCGATACCTCGGTGCTGACCTTTTCGCCGGGGAGATGTCCGCCGATTCCCGGCTTGGCTCCCTGACCTATTTTTATCTCCACCACCCTTCCGGCATCCAGGTATTCGTCGTGAACGCCGAAGCGCCCCGAGGCCACCTGTACGATGGTGTTGTTTCCGTATTTATAGAGACTGGGGTGGAGTCCCCCCTCGCCGGTATTCCAGAGCGTGCCCATTTCCGTGGCGGCCCTGGCTAAAGACTCGTGCACGTTCAGGCTGACCGCCCCGTAGGACATGGCAGAAAACATAATCGGCACTTCCAGCCGCACCAGCGGTGCCATCTTGGTCTTGAGCTTGAGCTTATCAGGGTCTATTTCCAGCTGGTCAGGCTTTTTACCGAGCCAGGTGGTCAGTTCCATCGGTTCACGCAGCGGATCGATGGAAGGGTTGGTTACCTGGCTGGCGTTGAGCACCAGGTGGTCCCAGTAGATACGCTGCTCCTTGTCGTCGCCCATCCCGGTGAGGAGAACGCCGCCGGTCTCCGCCTGCTTGGTGATATCCTCGATTACCTCCGGACGCCAGTTGTAATTGCCGCGGTAGTCCAGCGGATTATAGCTTATCTTTAGCGCGTTGGTAGGGCAAAAGACCGCGCAGCGGTGGCAGCCCACGCACTTTTCTTCGTCGCTGCGTACTTCGTCATCAGCCTCGTCATAATAATGACAATCGAAGCTGCACTGGTTTACACAGACCTTGCACTGTATGCAGCGGTCCGGGTCCCTCTGTACCAGGAACTTCGGTGCTAAATGTGTCTTCATGGTATTGTCTCCCTATATTCTTACGGGAATCCCCTTTTCCTCCAGGTATTCCTTGGTTGCTTTTATGGTGTACATGCCGTAGTGGTAAATACTGGCGGCCAGGACGGCATCGGCTTTACCTTTGATAATCGCTTCGTACATATCTTCGATATTTCCGGCGCCGCCGCTGGCGACCACCGGCACGGTCACCGCCTCCGATATCGCCTTGAGAAGCACCAGGTCGTAACCGGCCTGAGTGCCGTCGGCGTCGATGCTGTTAACGACTATCTCTCCCGCGCCCAGTTCCACCGCTTTTTTTGCCCATTCCACGGCGTCCTGCCCGGTGGACTTTCCCCCGTCGGCCCCGGTATGGGTATGCACCACCCAGCGTGTCGGGGTTGAATCGGGCACGCGCTTGGCGTCCATCCCCAGCACGATGCACTGGCTGCCGAAACGCTCGGCGCCTCTGGTGATTAATGTCGGGTCGAGTACCGCCGCCGTATTAATCGATACCTTGTCGGCGCCGGATTCGAGCATGGCGCGCATATCTTCCACCGTGCGCAGTCCCCCGCCCACCGTCAGCGGTATGAAAACCTGGTCGGCGGTGTTCTTGACCACGTCCAGCATGATATCCCGCTCCTCGCTGGAGGCGGTGATATCGTAAAAGACCAGTTCGTCGGCGCCTTCCTTGTTATAGAAAGCCGCCAGCTCTACCGGGTCACCGGCATCGCGGTGGTCGCGGAACTTAACGCCCTTGACCACCCGGCCTCCCTTGACATCCAGGCAGGGTATGATTCGCTTGGTCAGCATTATCTCTTATCCCCGGCAGCCACCGATTCCCTGACTGCCTTTGATCTGGTTTTTTCCTGCAGCTTGCCGATAACCGGTTGGCCGCCCATTGGTATCCAGGCTTTATCCAGTTCCGGCGAAATCAGCCGTATCGCCGATTCCTCGGAAGAGAGGTAAAGCATGTCGTCCTTCTCGCCGACGGTCAGCGGACGCAGCCGGATGCGGTCGGTAAGCCCTATCATCTCGCCCTGATGGGCAATGATAACGGCGAAGGGGCCATTTAACAGTAGGCTGCCGTATACCTGTCTCAAAGCCTGCGCCAGCTCCTTTTCCTGCTTCGGCATCCGCTCGATATCCGTCCAGAAGGGCGCCGCCAGGACTTTTGAAACCACTTCCCAGGGCAGGTTATGCTTGCGCATCAGCAGGTCGACGGCGTAAGCCACCACCTCGGTATCGGTCTGCATGGTGCACATGTAGCCGTACTGTTCCAGGTAGCGCTGGTTGATGCCGTAAGAAGATATTTCGCCGTTATGCACCACCGTCCAGTCGAGGATGCAGAACGGGTGCGCTCCGCCCCACCATGCCGCGGAGTTGGTCGGGAAACGTCCGTGCGCCGTCCAGAGATATCCCTCGTAGTCTTTCAGACAGAAATACTCGGCGATTTCCTCGGGATAACCGACGCCCTTGAACACCGCCATGTTCTTGCCGCTGGAAAACACGAAGGTGTCGTTCAGCCGGGTGTTGATTTCCATGACCTTCGCCACGACGTAATCATCGTCGGATATGTTTTCCGGTTGCCCTGCGTCGGTGTCCAGGAAATAACGCCAGACGAAAGGGGGATTCTTGATAGCCGGCGTCGGGCAGGTGGGCACTTCTTCTTTATGGAGCACGCTGAAGTTTTTCTGCAGGTATTTTTCGGTTTCCTCCTGAGCCGGCTGGTTGAGGTACATGATATGGAAGGCGTACTGGTTATCATATTCGGGGTAAAGACCGTACACGGCGAAACCGCCGCCCAGGCCGTTGCCGCGGTCGTGCATGTTGGCAATCGCTTTGATAACCCTTTCACCGGAAAACCGGGCGCCGGTTATGTCCATGGCGCCGAATATGGAACAGGCGTCGATTACCTTATCATCGTTATACGTATTATTTATCAGTCTGATGTCCTTCACGTTTTATCCTCCGGAGAACGCTATTCTTCCACGACTACTTCTTCCGGTTTTTCAATCTCCGTCATCATGGAGATGTATTTATCGGGCGGGGGTTCCAGCCTGGCCTTCCTGACCTCTTCCGGCAGCGAGGTCAGCCCGAAATCGTCGGAGACCAGGGTTTCCTTGAACCCGGAAACGTCTATGCCGTCTTTCATCAGGTTATACACAATGCCCGACATCTCGATATTCCCCGCGAAAACCAGCCCCACCAGTTTCCCATCCTTAAGGATAATTTTCCGGTAAATATCATCGTG
>JASFHJ010000253.1:0-3078 GCA_050123255.1 Dehalococcoidia bacterium | reverse complement strand
CTAATAATATGAAGATGATATACAGGAGAGCATTCATGTTGCTCTATTTTGCCTCTTTTTCCGGTCAGAGTCAACGATACTAATATTACCAAAACGTACGGGCAGGCAATGGATTAATATTAGGGGTTTCCTCCGGGTACAAATGGGTGCAGGTATCATAGACCGGAAACCCTGCCGGATATATGCTGAAACGGTCAGGAATGCGGAAAACTATGAAGATAAGTTAACAAATCGGGACTTATTTACCATATTTACGCATTACTAATAACTCATTGAAGTTTAACCTCAGTATGATAAGCTGAATTTGAGTATACGAATATACAAAATACGGGAAAGGAGTTGTCTAATGAAGAAGTTACTCAAGAAGTTCCGTTATGGCGAGAAAGGGTTCACCCTTATCGAGTTGCTCGTGGTCATTGCCATCCTGGGCATCCTGGCAGCGGTAGCCGTACCTAACGTCGGTAAATTTATCGGCCAGGGCAAGCAGGAGGCAGCCGATACCGAACTGCATAACGTGCAGACAGCTGTGATGGCGGCTATGGCCGAAGCTGCCGTTGGTACCATCACCGGTGGCACATTTGACACAGACAGCGATGTTACCGTTTCCGGTAATATCAGTGTCGGCGATTATATTGTGGGTTATGATGCCGCTCAGGCCGATGATGGTGATGTCGAAGGTGTGTACTCGGTAGGAACCGACGGCACGGTCACCCAAACATCATATCCTGGCTTATAATTATGTGATATAGATAGAAAATCAGATCTGATTTATTACGAAAAGGAAGCCTATCAGCGGTTTTGTCAAGAAGTCGCTGATAGGCTTTTCTGTTTTTCAAAGTAATTGGATATTCCTGTAAAAACAAGTGCGAGGATTATAACATCCCCGCACTACTTATTTAATATGATTCTTACTTCGTCCCCCGGTAAGAAAGTGACCTGTATTTCCGGGTGAAGAGAAGCCGGTGTTGTCAACGGTCGCCGGTAAAGCTATTTCGAAGAAGTAAATACACCAACTACGATTGATAATACTGTTCGTTGAACTGTTCGAACTGCTGGGATTCGGGGGATGGCTGGTCGGGGTTGTATCCTTCTTCCTCGGTATAATAGTTGGTGGTCAGGGGGACGGGTTCCTCCTGGTGCCAGGCTTCTTTACCACCGGTCAGTCTGGCTATTTCATCACGATCGTTGCAGAATTCCATGACGCTTTCATGGGAAATAGCGCCTTCGTTATATAATTTGACCAGTGACTGGTCCAGCAATTGCATACCGGCGTTGGTATTTACCCGGATAGTATTGGGAAGCTGGAAGCTCTTGCCCTCCCTGATGAGGTTTTTGACGGCGGCATTTGCCAGCATAATCTCGATAGCGGCTACCCTGCCCTCGCCATTGTTCTTGGGAACGAGCGCCTGGCAGAGAATACCCAGGATAAGCGACGACAACCTGGCTTGAGCCAGGTATCTTTCATGCGGCGGGAAGATGTTGGCAATCCTCTCCACCGCTTGCGATGCGCTCGGGGCGTGACCGGTAGTTAGAACGAGGTGGCCCGTCTCCGCTACGGTAAGCGCCGCCGAGGCCGTCTCGAGGTCTCTCATCTCACCCACCAGGATAACGTCCGGGTCCTGACGCAGCACGTGCCGTAACGCTTCCGCGAACGATAAAGTGTCACTGCCGAGTTCACGCTGGGTGATGGTGCACTGTAGATTTTTATAGGTGTATTCCACGGGGTCTTCAATAGTGACCACACGTTTCTGTTCGGTCTGGTTGAGGAAGTCGATCATCGAGGCAAGGGTAGTTGATTTACCACTGCCGGTAGGACCGCTGATAACGACAAGTCCGCGGGGACGGGTTATCAGGTCTTTGCAGACCTCCGGCAGTCCCAGTTCTTCGGGCGAAGGTATGGTAGACGGTAACAAACGAGCCACGATACTCACGGTGCCTCTCTGCTTGGCTACATTGAAACGGACCCTGCCGACATCGGCAATACCCACACCGAAATCCAGTTCGCATTTGTCATCGAATTCGGCGCGGCTTCTGTCGGAGGTAAATTCCTCAAATGCTTTTTGCATTTCTTCTTCGGTTATTTCAGGTTCGCCTTCAACCGGCCCCAAGAAGCCATCGATACGTAACAGAGGCGGCATTCCCACGACCATATGCAGGTCTGAGGCATTCCTGGACTTACCGAGTTTTAAAATTGATCTAATATCCATGTTAGGCACCTTCCAAACTCATCACCAGAGTGAACTCTTTGATTATAGGACCTTCGACTGTCTCAACATCGGTGATACTGGTTATGGTGACTTCAAAAAATCTGTTGGTGTTTTCCAGATTACGGGCGTATTCGACGATTTCCTCTTCCGTAGAAGAACTACCCATCACCGTTAGTTGCGTATCACTATAGCTGATTTTTATGAAGGTTATTCCTGTTTCGACACTATCCACGGCGGCTTTCATGTCGTAGGTGGTTAAATCGGAAAGAATTCCAATATTTTCGTATGCCGCTAACAGGTTTTCATTTGTTCCTGAATATTCCTTTATTTGCGCCTCCAGTAATTCTATCTGCGACCTGAGATTCTGTGTATCCTGTGTTTTCTTTTCGATTATGTAATTATTGGCTACTACCTGCCCGTTCATCGTACTGATATCCGAAGCCATGCTCTTGATAACGAAGATGCCGGCGGCAATCACTATAACACCGGCTACTACAGCCGGAATAGCCAGTAATCTATCCCGTGAAATTGGCTTGGGCAGCAACCCGCCCGGCAGGGTATTGATATTGGCGATTAACGAACCGGATTCGCGCGGTAATTCCTTAAGAGCTAATCCCACGTTTACCAGGTAATGTGAAGGATCCAGCTGTTTGGGGCATTTCAACGGTGAGGTCAGAGGAGCCACCGGATATTCCAGTTCGGTGGACAACGACTCAAAAGATTCGGGATCATCGGCAAATTCACCGGATATATATATCATAGTCTCGGGGGCGAGTATGTTTTCAGGATTATTGGAATTGAAAAACTGAACCGTACGTTTTAGTTCATCTTTCACTATAACCCGTTTTTCTTCATAGGTTAGTGAATCGTT
>JASFHJ010000252.1:0-3099 GCA_050123255.1 Dehalococcoidia bacterium | reverse complement strand
CCACCAGGGCTTCTGGGTTTCCAGCATACTGATAGCGTGATCCCAGTCGTAAAACTCCTCCATGGTCATCGGTTCGTCCCATCCGGCCACGCCGGACTGGTGACTCAACACGTAGCGCACCGGTATTGCCTCTTTCCCTGCCTGGGCGAACTCCGGCCAGTATTCAGCCACCGGTGCGTTCGGATCGAGTTGCCCGCGGTCAATAAGTATATGGGCGCAGATAGACGTCATTACCTTGGTGGTGGAATAGACATTAACGATGGTATCTTTCTCCCAGGAGCGTGTCATTGCGGCGTCGGCGTATCCACCCCAGATATCAACCACGAACTTACCGTCTATTGTTGCCGCGAACGAAGCGCCCAACTCTAGGTCATCCTCAAAATTTGTCCGGAACGCATCCTTCACCGCGGCAAACTTCTCGTCACAGTATCCCTGTATTTCTACTTTCATAGTCAACCCTCCTACCTTACACAATACTTGTGAGATTGACTATACAAGATTTGTAACAATTAAACAACCAATCAAGTTATTGACAGCCCGTCCCCGCCCCATTACTATGTTAGTGACGCCCAAAACGTCAGAGCCCCTCATCAAGCTTGGGACGGTTATGTCTATGAAAAACAGGATTCTGATAATCTCGTGTGTAGTCGTGATATTCATCGCCTTTATATTGATTTTCAGCCCCATTCTCAGGAGTCAACCGATAGCAATTAAAGTCGGAGAAACTTATCAGGACATTATTACGGTGGATGACCCGTCCGCTGGTTCGGATAAAGATTACCGACGGCATACTTACAGTCTTAACGTGCTCTCCAAGGAGAAGTACACGATTAATATCAACTCGCTCTCCGGTGATGCTATTCTGTTATTTGAGAACCATGATGGTAATATAACCCAGTTAATGGAGATAAGTACCGGGGGAATGGGGGCGACTGAATACGAAGTGCACAGCGCCGGTAAGAAGATATTTTACATCGAGGCGCTTGCGTCCGATTGCCCGGCGGAGTACCAGCTTAAAGTTTACAAGCAGTAAATCCAAAAAGGAGAGAGAAAACCACTTTCTTTTTCCCACTCACTGTCATTGCGAGGAGGGCAGCGACGCGGCAATCTCTATTTCTACCATTTTCTCCCCACCCCCTTTTAGATATCTATTCCCACCCGGCCAGCCCGCCATAGCCTTGGTGTAGGTCTGGGCCGCCCTCGCAGTACCTGCGGCTTATGCCATAGTAAAACCCTCTCCCTTGAGGGGAGAGGGCCGGGTGAGGGTAACAGTCAAATTATTTCACCCCGCAATCAAATCCAGTCCGCTGATGTAGATGCCGGTGATGATGGCGGTGGTAATCACGCCGGCCACGCAGGGCCCCATGGCGAAGGGGAGTATCATGGCTTTCTTGTTGACCTGCAAAGCGCACTTCTGGGCTACCTTGGCGGTGGTCGGGACGCAGGATACGGCGGCAATCCCCAGCAGCGGATTGAACGGCTCCTTGGTTATCCGGCTGAAAATCAGACCGCCGGCTATGCCTCCCAGGCCGGAAAGCAACAGGGCAATCACGCCCAGCACGAGCAGTTTAACCACCACGGGATCGAGGATGATATCCACGCCCATCAAAGCGCCCAGCGTAAAGCCGAGGAACAGCGTCGAGCCGTAGAGCAGAGGCCCCGATAGAAACTCAATGAAACGGGTGATACCGGCTTCCTTAATCGCCAGCCCCAGGAAGAAAGAGGCGAACAGCGGCGTGGCTACCGGAAAGAGGAAAGCCAGCAGCGTAAACGTAGCTATACAAAAAGCGAACTTGGAACCGGCTGAAACCTTGGGAATGGTTCGCCAGTCCATCTCCGTTTCCCGCATTTTGCGCGGTATTATCTTCGCCAGGAAAGGATAACCGGCGTAGCAAACGCCCAGATAGACATAGGCTACCACGGTTATCGGCACAAAGAGGTCTTTAGCCATCAGCAGCGAACCGTAAAGCACCATGGGTCCGTCGGCGCCGCCCACCAGCGCTATGGATGCCGCCTCGTTAGGTAAAAGCCCCATTCCCATGGCAATCGGCAGTGTCAATATCGTCCCGAGCTCGGCGAAGATGGCCAGGAACATGCTCATGCCGGGTTTGGCTAAAAGAATATCTATATCGGTAATCGCCCCGATACCCAGAAATACCAGGCACGCGATCAGCCCGTTGCTGAACATGAAGGTATATATCGGCTGGAGGAAGTCCACCCCCAAGAAAAACATGAGTTCATCCAAGTTGCTGAGCGGATTGACGAACAGGTTCCCGACCGGACCGGCATCCGTCATGATCAGACCGCTAACATAGCCGCCTTCCATGACCATCAGACCGGCATTGACGGCAATCATCCCGATCCCCAGCGGCAGCATGATAAGGGGTTCCAGGACTTTCCTGTATGAAAAGTAGATAATGACCAGTCCCAGCACAACGAGCAGCAGCCTGCCCAGGGCTATATCCAGGTCGGTCTGAAATAGCGTATAAATACCCTGAAAGATTTCCAGAATATTCATGAACCGTTACCGCCTTTGCCTTCCGCTTCGGCATCCCCACCGGCGGTATTGCTTTTTCGCTGCACGGTGGATGAGATAATCTTAACGATAACAGCCACGAATACCGAGATTACGGCGGCTAATCCATACGCCAGTAATACGAATACAAAAGGATGTAATTCCATAATTTATTTATATTACAGGTATAAAATATACAGTACAGCACCGGAAATCCGGTGCTGTATCAAATAAACTAATATTCAATTACGGCGATTACTTCGCCGGGCTTGACCACCTGGTCGGCGGCAACCCCGATTTCCACTATGTTACCGTCGACCGGCGACAGGATGGGATTCTCCATTTTCATGGATTCCAGTACACAGATGGTATCACCTTCTTTAACGGTATCGCCGACTTTCACATCGACGCTGATTATCTTACCCGTAATAGGAACTTCTACCGATTCTCGTGCCACTATTCAAGCTCCTTTCCAGCTTCTTCAATCAAAATAAAAGGGCGGTGGACTCTATGAGAGTACTACCGCCCATTATACATGACCTTGCGTTACAAGTCACGCATTTTTATTATCCGGTGACCGCTCC
>JASFHJ010000251.1:0-3104 GCA_050123255.1 Dehalococcoidia bacterium | reverse complement strand
AGACTAGGAGGAACTACATTTGAACAAGGTTTACCCTGATATCGATGAAGCCATTGCGGATATCGAAGACGGCGCTACGATTGCCATACCCGGCTTTTTCGCCTGCGGTGTCCCCAGAGCTTTAATCCAGGCTATTATCAAGAAAGGTACTAAAGACCTGACGCTTACCTGTGGCTGTGGGCCTTTGTTGGGCGCCGCCGGTGAGTTGACGGAGCTGGTCGAGAACGGCCAGTTGAAGAAGGTGATTGATTCCTACGGCCTCTTCCGCTCAGCCAGTAAGGGGATGCAGGATCCCTTTGAGCAGGCGGTCCGGGCCGGTGAAATTGAGTTTGAAGTCTTTCCCATGGGTACAATGGCTGAAAAATACCGTGCCGGTGGCGCGGGTATTCCGGCGTTCTATACCCCTACCGGCGTTGGATCGGTAGTGGAGGAAGGCTCCGTAACCAATATCGAAGCCAACCGCCAGCCCAAGGAGACGAAGATATTCAATGGCCAGAAGTATGTTCTGGAATACGCCCTCAACCCGGATTACGCCTTCGTTCATGCTATGACCGGGGATGTGGAGGGCAACCTCCGCTACGCCAAGACGGCCCGTAACTTCAACCACGTTATGGCTACTGCGGCCAGGATTACCATTGCCGAGGTCGAGAACCTGGTGGAGGCCGGGAATATGGACGGCGACGAAGTCCAGACACCCGGTATTTATGTACATCGGGTAATCAAAGTACCGCGTCCCCAGTTTGCTATTACCATAGACTAGGAAGAAGGATAACGATAATGTCTGGAAAAACTAAAATAAAGGGGCTATCACGAGAACTGATAGCATTACGTGTCGCCAGCGAGCTGGAGGACGGAAACTACGTCAATCTGGGTATCGGTATTCCTACCCTTATCTCCGACTGGATTGAGGGACGGGATATCGTACTCCAGTCCGAGGTCGGCATGCTCAAGACCGGACCGCTGGCCACCGGTGAAGATATTGACCAGGACCTGATAAACGCCAGCTGCCAGCCGGTCACGGAAATGCCGGGTACTTCCTACTTCGACATCTCCGAGTCCTTCGGCATGATACGCGGCGGGCATATCGACGTAGCCGTCATGGGCGCCCTGCAAATCAACGACCGCGGCGATTACGCGGGTTGGTCCAATCCTGCCCGGGGGCTCTTCGTGGGCAACATCGGCGGATCGATGGATCTCTGCGCCGGCGCGAAGAAGCTGTTCATTGCCATGGAGCACACCACCCGCGACGGCGACTATAAAATAGTCAAGGAGCTTTCCTACCCCGCCACGGCTGTGGGCAGGGTGAGTAAGCTTTTCACCGACCTGGCTGTTATTTCGATAACGCCGGAGGGCATGGTGCTGGAGGAGTTGTTCGCCGGTTTGACACCGGAAGATATCCAGGCCGCCACCGAACCGAAGCTGATTATCAGCCCCGACCTTTCTGAGATTGAATTATAGTTGTCATAATCCAGATTAACAAAAGCGAGGCAGACCTTGAACGGGGTCTGCCTTTTCTTTATAATCCAACTACAAGCCTTGTCAGGGGTAGAACACGATGCCGAAAGCCAAAGACGACTATGCCGATTATGTAGTCGATAAGCTGTCCGGACTGGGCGATGTACACAATCGTGCGATGTTCGGCGGCTACGGTATATTTCATGAGGGACTCATGTTTGCCCTTGTATCCGATGGCATGTTGTATTTCAAGGTAGATGATTCCAACCGCGAAATGTACGAGAAAGCCGGCAGCGGTAAATTCCCCCACGGCATATCCTACTGGGAAGTCCCCACGGAAGTTTTTGAAGATACCGCCAGACTTTACGAATGGGCGGAAATATCCATAGGCCTGGCGCAGGCGAAGGCCAGGAAGAAGAAAAAGTAGACCTGTTTCTATAGTTGCCTGATACACTGAACGAAAGATTGGAATTTTTAGGGGTTGATGAAAAAGGTCTGGCCACCTCTGGTTCTTTTTATTCTAGCACCCGTTATCGGTGAACTTCTCTCCGGTTCAACAACCCCGTCGGAGTTTTTTACCCCGGTTGGGTTGTTAACTCTGACCGTACTTTACGGCGGTGGGGCGCTACTCGTAAGGGAACTGGTTATCCGGTGGGGTAAAGGCTGGTACAGCATCCTGCTGCTGGGGGCTGCTTACGGAATTATCGAGGAAGCGCTGATGGTGAAGAGCTTTTTCGACCCGTTATGGCAGGATATCGGTATCCTGGAGTATTACGGCCGGTGGGCGGGAATCAACTGGATATGGAGTATCGAGCTGACCATTTACCACGCCGTCATCAGCATTGCCATCCCCGTTTTCCTGACGGAACTGATTTTCCCCGCGGTTCGCCGTGAAAGATGGCTGGGACGGGGAGTGACCACCGCCGTGACGGTATGTTTTACGGCTAACATATTATTCGGGAATCTATTTCTCAATGAATACTCTCCCGGCGCCGTTGAATACCTGCTGGCTGTCGCGGCAATCATTGTCCTGGTTCTGCTCGCCTGGGGTTTCCCTCGGCGATGGACTGCCGTGGAAGCGTCCGGTAAAACCGGTGTATTGAATCCGTTACTTTACTGGATTACGGGATTTGCTGCGATGATCTGCTTTGTCGTCATTTTCTGGATATTACCCGATTTTGTCGTATTGCCGCTGGTAATCGTAGTTCTGGCGGTGTTGATGCTGGCTGGTTTTTTCTGGCTGATAAAGCATATGTCAGGTAATTTTGCCGCCTGGGACGATATTCAGCAACTGGCGCTGGTTTCGGGCGTCCTGATATTTTTTATTATATTTACACCGATCCAGGAGTTCGGCCCCAACCGAACCGATGATACCACCGGGATGATTATCGTGGGGATCATCGCGCTGGTGTTGCTGGTTTTATTATTCTGGAAAACTCTCAGGAGAATGAAAGTGACGGAAGATGGATAAAGATTTGATTGCGCCCTGCGGCATGAACTGCGGTATCTGCATGGCTTATCTCCGGGAGAAAAACAAATGCCCCGGTTGCGCTCAATTAGACCCGTATCTGAAGTCTTACCGCCGGGCGTGCACGGTGAGAAATTGCGAAACGATTAAAAGTAACCGGTCTGGCTACTGCTACGAGTGT
>JASFHJ010000250.1:0-3119 GCA_050123255.1 Dehalococcoidia bacterium | reverse complement strand
AAGCCGCATATCTTCGTTTTTCCGGTGATTTTCATATTTAAAATATTATCTCCCTAAGCATTGTCAACCTCCCCCAGTACCCGGTATATCTCCCGCAGTTCGGCTACGGTTAACTGCCCGGCCGCCGATTCTTTACCCGGCGTAATAGAAGCATAGGTGAAATAACCCCCGACCAGCGGACAGAGAATCCGGGACAGCTGCCCGTCCGGTCCCATGGCGAAAGATACAACCCGACTATCCGGAAACGCTTTTATCAGCTCCGTGACGGCGACATTATCCGAAGAACCGCCGGCGGTGGTCACGACCTTGCAGATATCCGCCCCCGCGTCTAATTGCCGTTGTACTATCTCTTTCAACTCATCCAGCGACGGTGTTTCTTTAGTATTATGATAGGAAAGCAGGATTTCCGCTTTCCCTTTTATCTGCGCCACCAGGCCGTGAACGCCCGGTGTACTGAGCTCGATATCGACCATGGCCGCTTCGAGGCTGATAGCCTTCAATATCTCATTAATGCGGTCGGTTTCACTCCCATTCCAGCTACCACCTTCGTCTTTACGTCGATTACAGGCTATCCAGGGTTTTTCCAGCTTACCGGCCAACTCCTCCCAGCCTTCACCGATGAGGTCGATGCGTACCTCGAAAAGGTCTACCAGCGGGGCGACTTTGTTGACAGCCTCGATATCGCTATTGGTGATAGCGGCACAAATCCGCGGTCTAGCCATGAGCCGACAGCACCTCCTCTACCAGGGCAGGAGCAACATCGTCAACGATATAAGCGTCCCCGATGGCGTTAAGCAGAACGAACCTGATTTTCCCGTCGGCGACTTTTTTATCGTGCCGCATGGCATCAATAACACGGGCAATATTAATATCCGGCACAGCCACGGGCAGCCCGGCCCTCTCTATGACGCTTTTAAGCCGGGAGACACTCTCCGCATCGAGTCCGCCCCGGCGCCGGGAAATTTCCGCTTCCGCCGCCATCCCGACGGCCACCGCTTCGCCGTGCTTCAAACCGAAACCGGAAACCGCCTCGACGGCGTGCCCGACGGTATGCCCGAAATTCAGAATGGCCCGGACGCCGGACTCTTTTTCGTCCTGCGCCACCACGTCGGCCTTTATGGTGACATTCCGATAGACAATTTCTTCCAGCACGTTCGTATCCAATGCCCGGGCTCTATCCATGTTTTCTTCCAGATATCCGAATAGGTCGCTATCCAGGATGGCAGCGTGCTTGATAACCTCGGCCATACCATTAGACAGTTCAGCTTCCGGCAGGGTCTGCAAAGTACCGACGTCAGCGATGACCATTTTCGGCTGGTAAAAGGCGCCGATCACGTTTTTCAACCGCCCGTGGTCCACCGCCGTCTTACCGCCTATGCTGCTGTCCACCTGCGCTAAAAGCGTTGTCGGTAACTGCACCAGGGGCACGCCGCGCATATAGGTAGCCGCCACGAAACCGGCGAGGTCGCCGATAACGCCGCCGCCCAGCGCCAGTACCGGGGTTGTCCTTTCAGCATAGACTTCCATCAGCTGTTGATAGAGGTTACCGGCCGAGTCCAGTGTTTTTTGCTCTTCTCCGGCGGGAACTTCCAGCACGCTGACAGAAAACCCGGCGTCCGTGAGAGCGTGATGCAGCGCGCGGGCATACAGCTCCCCGACTGTGGTATCGGTGATAATAACGACCTTACCGGAACAGCCCGTCTCGCGGAGCCAGACACCTGACTTCGACAGTAAATCCGCACCGACGCGTATTTCGTAGCCGTTCTGAGCTAAATCTATCCTGACATTCTTCATTTATGTCATTTTACCTTTACTTATTTCCAGATGCAATAACCGCGTGGATGTGCCGGCAGGCGTCAATCAATTCCTTCAGTTCATCCGGGGTAATCATCTGCTGGCTGTCGACCGGTGACTCCGCCGGGTCGTAGTGCGTCTCGATAATCAAGCCGCCGGCGCCGGCAGCGATAGCGGCGCAGCTCATACTGAAAATGAGGTCGCTCCGTCCCGTACCGTGGCTGGGGTCGGCGATAACCGGCAGATAGGTCTCCTTCATAATCACCGGGATGGCGGCGACATCCAGGGTATACCTGGTATAGCTCCTGCCCTTGCCCAACGGCAATATACCACGCTCGCAGAGGATGATATCCTTATTACCCTCGGCGGCAATGTACTCTGCCAGCGAAAGTAATTCCTCGATACCCGCACCGAAATGCCGTTTAAAGAGAACCGGTTTGCCTTTACGGGCTACCCGGGTAATCAGCTCCTGGTCATACATATTCTTGGTGCCGATTTGCAGGATATCAGCATACCTGGCCACCAGGTCTATCTGGGATTCACCCCTGACTTCGGTTACCACCGGCAGCCCGTAATGGTCGCCGGCTTCACGCAGCCAGCTCAGGGCTTCCTCGGCCTGTTCTTCACCGATAGAACCCAGCCCCTGAAAGGTGTGGACGGACATCCTCGGTTTGTAGATGCCTCCCCGCAGGATATGAGCCCCGGCTCTTTTGACGCCCCCGGCGATTCTGAAAAGCTGCTGTTTACTCTGCACGGCGCACGGACCAGCGATGTAAACCGGTTCGTCGCCGCCGATGGTGACATCACCTACCCTGATGACCCTTCGCTGCATTTCCTCGCCGATGTATCCGGCATACTCACGGCTTATCAGCCGGTAAGGAACGTCCACCCTGGTGGCTTCTTTTACTCCGGGAAGAACGGCCAGATGGGAAAACGGCACCTTGTCCTGGTCGCCCACGAGGTTTATTACAGTTTTATCACCCCGCGTGACATCGGTTTTCAAGCCGTACCTGGTCGTCTCCCTGATAACGTCGGATATTTCCTGATCGGTGGCTCCCGGTTGCATGATAATCATTTCGCTATCTCCTTATATTTGTTATAAGTTAATAAATCACCAAAATAAAAAACCCTCCGGGCGGAGGGTCGTTTTTACTTTAACTCTACTATTACTTAACCACTGATATGTCTATATACCTCGACCCTCCTTCACGCTTAATGCGCGCCAAGCAAATGTAAAGTTAAAATAATATGTATTTATTTCGTGTTCAGGCATTGCCATACGTACCTATTTTATTATATAATATAACATAACTTCGCCATCTCGT
>JASFHJ010000249.1:0-3123 GCA_050123255.1 Dehalococcoidia bacterium | reverse complement strand
TTTTTTCTCAGGAAATGCTGGGAGGTAACAAATTTGTACCGATAGAGCGCGAAAAATGGATTAAGGAAGCGGTAAGGATATTCATGGAAGGCGTCCAGGTCACTGGAAAATAGAACTAATCGGTAACAGTGATTGCACCGATAGCATAAGATTCCCCGGATTACCGGAACCGCCAGGAAGGAGATTTTTAAAATGAAGAGGAAAAGTCTGGCATGGGTGATTATTGCTCTCGGCCTGGGGTTATTTATGGCGATGCTCGATTCTACGATTGTGAATATAAGCATCCCGGCCATGATGGAAGACTTCGGCGTTGGTATCGGCAGTATTTCCTGGGTGCTCGATGCTTATATACTGATACTGGCCGTACTCGCCCTTACCGTGGGGCGGCTGGCCGACCAGTTCGGCAGGAAACTGGTGTACAATCTCGGTGTCAGCGTCTTTACAATCGCTTCTCTGCTCTGTGCCCTCTCCTGGGATGTCAACTGGCTTATCGCTTTTCGTGCTCTTCAGGCTATCGGCGCGGCGGTAATGATATCGGTTTCCATGGCGATTATGACCGCGAGCTTTCCGGAAGAGAAGAGGGGTACCGCCATGGGAATCTGGGCGGCTGTCGGTATTACGGCCGCGGCCGTCGGCCCGACTCTGGGCGGCGTAATCGTGGAGCACCTCAACTGGAACTGGGTGTTCTATATTAATATCCCCATAGGCATTCTGGCGGTGATAATTTCAATGCTGGTGCTTGACGAATCCAAAGACCCCTCCAGCCCGAGAAAGCTGGACCTGCCCGGTATGGTTGCGTTCTCCATCAGCATGTTTGCCCTCGTATTCGCCTTTATCAAGGGTGAGGAGTGGGGTTGGAGTTCAACCGGTATCATCGGTTTCTTTGTATCAGCCGCGGTCTTTCTGGTGGTTTTTATCCTCTGGGAGAGGCGGGCGTCGGAACCGATGTTGAATGTAGGAGCGTTTAAGGATGTTACGTTCTCCAGTTCGGTAATCTGCCAGGCTTTAGTGGCTTTCGGTATGCTGGGAGCTATATTCATGTTGACCTTGTTCCTGCAGAATGTCCTGGGTTATTCCGCGCTCAAAGCCGCCGTGGCTATCACTCCTATCCCGGCTGCCGCCCTGGTCTGTTCACCGATTGCCGGCAGGGTCTGCGATAAAGTGGGTAGCCGCATTCCAACGGTTATCGGCCTGGTAGCTGTAGTGTTGGGGCTATGGTTTTTCTCTCAACTGGAGGCTGATTCGGATCTGGGGGCGGTGGCCTGGAGGGCGGTAATATTCGGGGCTGGGATGGGACTTTCCAACCCGGCTCTGGCCGTGGCCGCCATGGGAGCCGTTAGAGGCGGGAAAGAAGGTGTTAGCTCCGGTGTCCTTAATACCAGCCGGTTCGTCGGTATGTCACTCGGTGTTGCCGTTTGTACGGCCCTGCTGACCGGCTCGGTTACGACGCAACTCGTGGAAGCGAAAGCTGAAGTACAAACCATCGTTACGGAAAATCAACAGATACCGTCACAGGTAAAAGGGCTTATTCTCGAGCAGGTAGACCATCTGGGAGAAGGTAGCAGTTTACAAACGGCCCCGGATTTTGCGGCTATCGCCAGGGAGAAGGGTATCCCTGAAGCCATGGTGCCTCAAATAGAGCAGGCGACCGAACCGATTGTTACCGTTATCCGTAAATATGTGACCAATGCTTTCAACGATGTGTTTCCCTGGGTGGCCTTAATAACGGGTATCGGTATCATCCCCGCCTTATTAATCAGGCGCCCAAGGGAGACTTGACCTGGGGAGTCAGTATTGGCTGTCTGGAAATTCAAATTCTAAGTTATTTTACTTGTTATAGTAAGATTTCAGCAGGATGAATTTCCGGTAAAAACCGGTAGTACCATCAATTGACAACCTCGTATTTAGTTCGCTATTATACCTTTGTAATAGCGCAGGTAATTCATATATTCAGGGCGTCCGGGGGAACAAAATGAAATGCGGTGTCTTTAATCGTGATATCACCGAGAATATGCCTTATGCAATCCTCGGCACCGTCCAGGGCAATGTCAGTTTGACCGTTTTTCAACTTCATTTTGTTCGTAGTATTTCCTGGATTATGTGGGGTTTCAGATAGGTTGATTATACGCCTGCTTTACGGGAACCGGGACTGTAGAGGCACCAGGGCTGGAACAAGTATTAAGGCAGGTATAAAAACTGAACCTTTTACCTCGGGCATATAGCATTACAGCATCTACCAGGTTGTAACGTTATAGAAGTCAGCTTACGTAATGGAGCAGCAGAGCAAAGGGAGTCCCGGTCATCACCAATGATAGAAGCAGGAGTTATATGATGATTTCCATTGCCAGACCAATCATAGATAGAGAGGAAATCGAGGCAGTAATAGCAGTATTAAAATCTGGAAATATCGCTCAGGGAAAGAAAGTAGAAGAGTTTGAGCAGGCATTCGCCGGGTATATCGGCACAACATATGCGATTGCTGTCAACTCCGGAACCGCCGCGATACACACAGCTTTATTGTCATATGGAATCGGGGAAGGTGATGAGGTCATCACGTCTGCTTTCACCTTTATCTCCACGGCGAACTCAATTCTTTTTACTGGAGCAAAACCCGTGTTCGCCGATATAGAAGAGGACACCTTTAACATTGCTCCGGATAGTGTTGAGGAGAAAATTACATCAAGGACGAAGGTAATCATGCCGGTTCACCTTTACGGGCAACCCTGTGATATGAAGAGAATTATGGAAATAGCCGAAGAACATAAACTCATCGTCATAGAGGATGTCTGCCAGGCACACGGTGCGGAGTATAAGGGTAGGAAAACCGGGACCTTTGGCACGGGTTGTTTCTCGTTCTATCCCACTAAAAATATAACAACAGGCGAAGGCGGGATGATAACTACGGATGAAAACGATGTCGCCCAGAGAGCCAGGATGATTAGTAGTCACGGACAGCGGGTCCGGTATTACCAGGAAATTTTAGGCTATAATTATCGCATGACCGATATTGCTGCCGCAATCGGGCTTCATCAGCTCAGCAAGTTGAATCAGTTTAATCAAAGAAGAATTGAGAATGCAAAATTCTTAACGGAAAGACTTGGTAAGACCGAAGGTCTCATTCTA
>JASFHJ010000248.1:0-3134 GCA_050123255.1 Dehalococcoidia bacterium | reverse complement strand
TAGCAAAACTGGAGAGAGAAAGCCCCAGGAATCCGGTAAAAGCCAGACCGATGAGAACGAAAGAAAAGTAATTGCCTCCGTAGTCTTCCAGCTGGGGGGCGATGGCGCTGCCGAAAAGCTCGGAGAGGAAGTAGAATATCGCCACGCTGAAGAATATCCCGCCTATCTGCAGCAAGAAAGACAAGCGATAGCTTAAGGCCTGGGAAAAATCACGTTTGAGAAAAGCCAGCGCCACCGACATTAATTACTCTCCTTGATATCCACGCTCTCGAGAGCGTGGATGAAAATCTCCTCGAGGGGGAGTACATCCACCTGGCAGTCGTGAATTTCAGTGCCGCCTTTAACCAGCATCTGCATGATATGGGGCAGCACCGACGACCTGTTGGTAATCATGATTTCCAGATTGATGACGCCGTCATGGGATTTCATAATATTCACACCGAGAACGCCTTCAATAGTCATTAACGTTGATGATATGTCCTCAGGATACCTGGATACCTGTAGCCGGCATTTCTCCTGGGTCTGAAATATCGCTCTTAGTTCACTAACCGATCCCAGGGCTTTCAAATGACCGTGGTCCATAATCGCCAGGCGGTCACAGAGTTGCTCGGCTTCGTTGAGGTTATGCGTTGCCAGAACGATTGTCTTGCCAGCGGCGGCTATTTTCTCCTTGAGAAAACGGCGGACCGCTTGAGCGCTGATGGGGTCGAGACTCCGGGTTGGTTCGTCGACAAATAAAAGACGGGGTTCACTAAGCAGTCCTCGGGCTATCGCCAGCTTCTGACGCATCCCCGTCGAATAACTCTGAAAGCGCTTATCACCGTCTTCTTCCAGTCCGACCAGTTCCAGCAACTCGTTAATGCGCCTGGAGACGGTATGCCGGGGTATATTGTACAATGCCGCGTAAAATTCCAGGTTCTCCCGGCCGGTAATGCGCCAGAAGAAACTCCTTTCTTCAGCGCTGACCAGCCCCACCGTTTCCTTGACCCTTTGTTCGTTCTTGATAATGTCACTCCCGAAAACGCTGGCTGTACCGGAATTGGGCAGTACCAGGCAGCAGAGCATTTTAATAAGAGTGGTTTTACCGGCGCCGTTGGGGCCCAGCATCCCGAAGAACTCACCCTCTTTGATGTCGAGGGAGATATCCTTTACCGCCTCGGTCCACTCGCGTTTCCGGAAGGGCAGCAGGTCGCGGTACCCGGATGTCTTGGGGAATTTCTTGGAAATATTCCTGATGATAATGGCATTATTCATAGGATTCGTTTCCCGCAGAATAACCAGAGAATTCTGGCCAGGTTTTGCTTTATTGTAATCTGCAAAGGCAACCGGTATTGCGACAGTCGGGTGATAAGCCAGCTTATCAGTTTATTCAATTTCCCTTCCAGTTTTAACGCCCTGCCGCCGTGTTCTATTCGGACAAGTTTCCCGAATACCTGTTCTTTGGTAATCGGCTCATCGGAACCGTGCATGCTGTCTCCGTTAGTTGATATCAAGCCGTTTTTATCGGTATGTATTACTCTGTGCATGATGAAATTACCTGAATCAACATGGAAGAGAACTATATCTCCCCTCACCAGTTCCCCGGCGTCAGCGGGTGCGATATCAACGGTATCACCGGGCCTGATTAACGGGTGCATGCTCCAGCCCCGGATATTAAAGCGCAAGGTCTTCTTCCGGGGAAGTGTCCCTGAAGGTATACAGTCGGCACTAACGGAGGAAGGTTCATTACGCTCTAAAGTGTCGTGGCTGTTATTAGTTGACATAATACTGTTCGATTCTAATACCAACAGATTACATCTCCGTGATAATGATAGTATAACACTCATCCGCCCTTATATGAAATGAAGGCTTTATTAATATCATAGGTAATCCTCGTAAGATGGTGGTCAAAGTCATGTAGGAATTCGGTAATAATTAAGTTTAAATGAAAGTGAATTGAGAGGCGAACGTTAAAAAAGCTACAATTGTCTTGAGGTAGGGTTGATGACATGCTAAAATTCCTGTATCGGCCACACCTAAATCGGTCCGTAAAAGGCTTTCATGGGATTATTACAAGCCCTGATATTGGGCATTGTCCAAGGTTTAACCGAATTTCTACCAATCAGTAGCTCGGGTCATCTGGTGCTGGTTCCGGCGGCACTGGGGTGGGAATCGCCGACCCTGGTTTACAATGCCGTAGTGCATATGGCGACGCTGGTAGCGGTAATAGTCTTTTTCTGGAAGGACCTGGGGGAAATTATCTCGGCATGGTGGAAGGGTATCTGGAGTCGCAATCCCCTGGCGGAAGTCGAGTCAAGGATAGGCTGGTGGGTGATACTCGGTACCATACCCGGGATTTTAGCCGGGGTGCTGCTCGAAGAGACCTTCGAATCATTTTTTGACAATCCCCGGGCGGTTGGAGGGTTCTTGCTGGTGACAGCCCTGTTACTGGTTCTGGCGGACATAATCGGTAAACGCCGGCGGGGATTCGCCGAGATGAACTGGCTGGATAGTATTATCATAGGAATAGGGCAGGCGGCTGCCATATCCCCGGGCATATCGCGGAGTGGAGCGACGATATCTATGGGAATGTACTGCGGGTTATCCCGTGAAACGGCGGCGCGTTTTTCCTTTATACTGGCTATCCCGATAATCCTAGGAGCCGGACTTAAGAACGTTTATGAATTATTCCAGCATGGTGACGTGACCGCCGAAGCTCCGGCCCTGATCATCGGATTTATAGCGGCCGGGATTTGCGGGTATGTGGCTATAAAATTCTTGCTGGCTTATCTACGCCGGCGCCGATTGTATCCCTTTGCCGCATACTGCCTGATAGCTGGTATTCTGGCAATAGTGCTTTAGAGTTATATTGATATTCCGGATACCATATATCAGCCCATATGCTTAAACAAAATAGAGCCGATGGTTTCGGAAGCGAACGATGGCATTAACATGGTGAAAACATTCATAATCTTGTATCTGAAGCTGTCGCCCATTAGCGTGGGTATGCCGGATAATGAAGGGTAGAAGTAATAAGGATATTCGGATTCATCGGCTGACCAGCGTTTCTTGAAAGTTCGCAGGCCTTCGTTTTCCGGACTGCAACGTCCGAAATCAATTAGTCTGCAACCACTATCATGGGCCTGCTTGATTGT
>JASFHJ010000247.1:0-3148 GCA_050123255.1 Dehalococcoidia bacterium | reverse complement strand
ATCGCCGCCATCAACGAAGAATTGACACATAAAGCCGACTACGAAAAAGAACTGGAACAGGCGCAAAACATTCTCACCGACGTTTTGAAAACCGCCGGTGAAAAAGAGGCCGGACTCGACGGTTTGCGACGGAAAAAGGAGATTTTGCAGAGTAAACAAACGGAACTGGAAGAAATAAAAAGTCGCCTGTCAAACAACAGCCGCGAACTGGAAAGCTGGCAGGAACAGATGGCACAGCACCGGGCGCGGATACAGGACTTTCAGACGATCATCAGCCGCCGGGATGATATACTTTCCGGTTATGAAAAATACGCCGAAGCCAGGAGTATCAACGAAGAACTCGATAAAAAGTTCCGGCAGTCGGTGAACCTGGAGAGGCAGAGAAACCAGCTGGAAACCCGGATAAAGGAAGCCAGCCAGAGTCTGACCACCGAACACACCGTTGTACAGCGGGAAATAAACGCTCTGAAAGACAAAATCGGGAAAATCCCGGAGCTAAAGCAGCAGCTCAAGGAGGCGCAATCGAAAATCCGTGAGCTTACCGAACCGGAATCGGCCCTGAAGCAACAGGAACAGGCAATCCGGGAACTGCAAACGCAGGTTAATTACCTGGAATCGGAAAACAGCCGCCTCGAAAGAGAAACCGGAGAACTTGCGGAAAAACTCGACCTTTTAGCCTCGCAAACCGAGGGCAAGTGCCCGTTATGCGAAACCGAGCTAACGCAGGAAGGACTGAAGCTTATCGGGGAAAAATACGCCGAAGAAAAACGCCGGAAATCAGTACAAATTACCGCCAATCAGGCGGAGTTATCAGATAAAAAATCCCGGCTGACCACGCAACAGCAGGAAAAACAGGCCACCGAGGCGGCTTTAAGCGAAGAAAAAACGAGAGCCAGGAGCCGGGTAAGTATCCTGCTTAAAGAAATTAGCGAGATAGAAAAGGAAGGCGATAAGCTAGCTGAATTACGCGAGACGCTGACCGAACTGGAGCAGCAACTTGCCGGGCAGGACTTCGCCGCTAACGAACGGGCTGCTTTGAACGAGCTCGAAAGCGAGTTGAGTAAACTCGACTATGACTCGGGTAAACACGAAGAAATCCGGGGAATATTAAGTCAGACGGAAGTATACGACGCAGAAAACCGCAAACTCGAACAAGCCGAAAGACTTATCGACCAGGAAACCCAAACGGTATCCCGCCTTGAAGAATCGATTAGAAAAATGAACGAAACGATAAAGTCGGAAGCGGAAAAATCCGAAAAACTTGCCGCCGATTTAACCGGATTACCGCAACTCACCCGGGAACTATCCGAAGCCGAATCCGTCTACCGTGAAATAGCGGAACAGCGCAGCCGGGCGCAGGAAGCAGTCGGCAGTATAAAGTCGAAAATAGAGCGGCTTAACGAACTGGCGACTAAGAAACGGGAACAGGAGAGCCAGCTTTCCGAGGTAGCCAGGGAATCCGGCATCTTCGCGGAACTGGCCCAGGCGTTCGGAAAAGGCGGAATCCAGGCTTTACTCATCGACGCCGCCATACCGGAGATAGAAACAGAAGCCAACAACCTGCTCGGCCGGATGACGGATAACCGCATGCACGTTAGATTCGACACTCTGCGGGAGACCAAGAAGGGAACGGTCCGGGAGACGCTGGATATAAAGATTTCCGACGAACTGGGAACAAGGAACTACGAGATGTTCAGCGGCGGCGAGGCGTTCCGTATCGATTTCGCAATAAGGATAGCGCTCTCCCGTTTACTGGCCCGGAGAGCCGGAGCGCCTTTGCCCACCCTGATAATCGACGAGGGATTCGGTACGCAGGACAGCACCGGCATGGAGAAGCTGATAGAAACGATTAATTCCATCCAGGACGACTTCGACAAGATACTGGTGATAACCCACATGGCCGACCTCAAGGACGTTTTCCCGACGCGGATAGACGTTTCCAAGACAGCCGACGGCTCTACGATTACGGTGAGTTAGTTACAGACCCAGATCCGCGGCAATCCCCTGCATCGCCGTCACGCCGATGGCAATAAACTCGTCAAGCTCCAGGTCGATTTCGCTGCATTTGGCAATCTGCTCGCGGCTGGCGCCGGCGGCGAAGCTCTTTTCCTTGAACCGCTTGCGCACCGACTTCGGTTCCAGGCTGGCGATTTTCTTGTCCGGGCGGACGAGGACAGCGGCGGTAATCAGCCCGGTCAGGGGGTCGGCGCAGTAAAGGGATTTTTCCATCATTGTTCTGGGATGTATACCGTGGGTCTCGTTATGGACGAGGATGGCGCTAGCGATGGATTCGCTGGCCCCGAGGTCACGGGCGATATCGGCGCCTAGCTTGCTGTGGGTGGTCATATCTCCCTCGGTTAATTCAACATCGATGTCATGCAGCAGTCCGGCCAGTCCCCACTCCGCCTCGTCTTCCCCGAAACGCCTGGCAAGGTCAATCATGATAGCTTCGGTTGCCAGCATGTGCTTGATAAGGTTTTCGTTTTCGACGTTTTCCCGGATAGACTCCAGGGCTTCAGCACGGTCCATCATCATACTCCACGGTCAATATATAACATCGGGTGTTGATGTTCAAGTTGATGCTGTCGCTGATACTGATTATATCCCACCCCTCCCACCCAATAAGGAAAAGAGGGGCTGCGCCCCTCTTAAAAACACCCCGCTTAGAGGGGACAAAGGGGGGAACTAACAACGGAAACTGGCGGAATACTACAGGGCGGTTTAACCGCAGAAGCTTCAGCGTAAGCGGCACGGGTGGAAATAGATATAAAACTAGAAGTGAAAGATTTTTGTACTTACACGTAACCTTTGCACTAGTATACAATTGAAATCGTTATTTCTAACGACTATCTATTCTTTATTCAGAAGCATAATATAATTGTGGCACCACCACTTCGTTATTATAAAAATAGCAGCTTAATACATAATCAGGGCACTCCCCATGTATGTTTCCTATAATCCCAGGAACATGTCTTACCTTTGCTGGTTTGGGATATTTTGGTAATCGGGGATAAACTACCATCTCCATTCTCAAACATTGCACGTCTGGTGGAACATCAATAATCCGATATCTTGACTTCTTCTTCTTATCTTTATCAAGTTTTTCTATCTCACCTGTATACGCACAGAGCAACATCTCGGTCTTCTT
>JASFHJ010000246.1:0-3148 GCA_050123255.1 Dehalococcoidia bacterium | reverse complement strand
TTCCTGTGTCCCGCTGGACCATGTTTGAGTAAGTATATCTATGATTGGACCGATTGGTTCACGTATTAACCAGAATTCCTGCACCCACTTCTTACACTCTATTTTGTCTAGTTCCTTCATCGCATCACCTCACTATTCCCTATCCCTTACTCGCCACCGTTACTTGCTGGCTACTGCCAGACCCGGGAGATAAATCGGTGGTGTCTGCAGGGAACTGCCCACCCATTTTGCTTCGCTGCCGATGGCGGTTATATTATCGAGCACATGGTAGATGTTCCCGGATACCATGGTATCCTTGACCCTTCCGACCACCTCGCCGTTTTCTATCTTGTATCCCAGCAGCACGTTGCCGCTGAAATCGCCGCCGAGGACATTTCCCTGGGAGGCCCCCATGAGATATTCTACAATCAGTCCTTCTTTGATATCGGCAATCATTTCATCGAGGGTGGTATCCCCGGGGGAAATGATGAAAGTGCTGGGACCCGGAGATGGCAGTCCCCGCCCCCGGCTGCCGTTGCCGGTGCTTTCTTTGCCGGAGAGAGCCGCCGTTTGTAAATCGTAGTAAAAACTGCTTACCCTGCCGTTCTCCACCAGGGCAGTACGCCGGCTGGGCACTCCCTCGTCATCGCAGGGCCGGCTGCCGGGCCGGTAGCCAATCAGGGGATTGTCATGAAGATGGAATTTCTCATCGAACACCTTCTCTCCCATCCTCTCCCCGATCGGTGACGCACCCTGCAATACGGTCTTGCCGTTGAATGCCGCCACCAGGGGCGGCACCACCGCGCTTTCCATGCCCTCGGGCGTTAATATAACCGGGAGCTGCCGGGTGGGGGTTTTCGCCTGGTTTTTCGCCAGGTCGAGTTGTCTCAGGGTGTTTTTAATGACGTTTCGCGATTCGGTTATCGGGTGGCAGGAGCTCTCGTGGTCGCCGACGAACAGGATGTCCGTACCATCGATCAGAGTTCCCTCTATTCCCAGGCTGAAAAAGCTCTTTTGATATTCAGCCCGGCCGCCCCGAGAGTTCAGGATTTTTACGGTAACGATTCCCCGGCTGACGCTGGCTTCGCAGACAATCCCTTCGGTGTGACTGGTAACCGTGGCTATCATGTCCTCGCCGAGGCCGATCATCTCCTTTATGGAGATGGAATTTATGGTTTTATCGAGAATGTCTACCTCGGGATAATCGAGTTTACCGGGTAGCTGAAACCTGGCTACGGTACCGAACTCGGCGGTTTCCACGGCGTTGTTGACTAAGTCCCTGCCGTCGCCCATTTCCGTAGAGGTGGCGTAGCCGGTCTTGCCGTTTTTAACGATACGCAGGGCCACGTTCGTTTGCTGGCGGGTTTGAAGCTGTTTCAGCTTGTTAGCCTCAAAACGTACCGATGTTTCCTCGGAAATTACCCGGTAAACCTCGGCTTCTTCGGCGTTTTTTCCGGCTAACGACAGGATTTTTTCCATCAACTGCCCCCGATCAGGCATTTTTGTATACGGAGGTGCGGGCTGCCGGTGGATACGGGCAAGGGCATCTGGCCGCCTTTGCCGCAGCCGCCGGCGCCGTCGTGGATGAACAGGTCGTTGCCGATGGCGTCGATATTTGCCAGGGTATTGAAAACGTTGCCCGTAAGCATCACCGGGCGCAGGGTTTCGGCTATCTTGCCGTCGCGTATCATATAAGCCTCTTCAGCGGAGAAGGTAAACATTTCCATCGCAGTTGTCCCGCCGAAGCAGTCCTTGGCGTATATGCCTTCCTTTATATCGGATATCATATCCTCGAAGGAAACGTCGCCCGGTTCGATATATGTATTGGTCATGCGTACCAGCGGGGCGTAGCTGTAGTTCAAAGCCCGGGCGTTGCCGGTAAGCGGTTCATTCATCTTGATGGCGGTTTCCCGCGAGTGTAGCCTGCCGACAAGCTTGCCTTCCTTTATCAGGTAGTTCTTGGCTGCCGGCGTGCCCTCGTCGTCGTATTTATAGCTGCCGCGATATCCCGGCAGAGCCGCCGAATCGATGATATTCAAATCCTTACTCCCGAATTGCTTACCCAACTTCATGATTTCACGCATTCGTTCGTTCTCGTAAACGAAGTCGGCCTCGGATAAATGCCCGAATGCTTCGTGGGCGAAAACACCGCCCAGCAGCGGATCGGCGACTACCGTGTACTCGCCGCCTTTGGCCTGGGGGGCGGAAAGCGCTTCCACAGCGTGTTTGGCTTTGGTTTCCACTTTGTCGTGGAGGTTCCGTACAGCGTTGAAATCGCCGCGGCTACCCACACTCAACATTGCCTGCTGTACTTCACCGTCCCTGGCGGCGATGGCGAATATTCCCAGCGAAACATCCGCTCTTTCCTGCACGATATAGCTCCCTGCCGAGTTCAGGTATATCACTTTGCGGCGGCTGTCGGCGTAGTTTATATTAGATGTCTGTATCCGGGGAGTCCTCCAGATGATTTCGTTGTATTCGTCCAGAAGGGACTTCTTTTCCGCCAGGGGAATATTGACCGGATTGACCTCTATTCCGGCGGGTACGCGGTCGGTGATGATTTCGACGGGCGGCACGATGCTGTCGCCGGTTCCGGCGGACTTCGCCTGTTCCACCGCCTGGGATACGCGACCGGCGAGTTTTTCCAGGCTGTTGAAGCTGGTAAAACCCCAGCCGCCCCTGATGAGCGCCCGGACGTTGCCGCCGACGTTTGACGAACGCCCGATGGAATCCAGTTCCTTGCCGCGGTAGGTTATATGGCTGGTCTGGCTTTCCTCCAGCCGGGCTTCCAGGTAATCGGCGCTGTATTTTTTCAGTTCGGTTGCCAGCGCATCGGCGACGGCTTCGATATCCGACATAGTATGTTCCCTGTCAATGGAGATATTCGGGTGATGACAAAATAAGTTTAACTAACGCTTTGTTCAATGTCAATTTGTGTGATATGAAAGCACGCCTGAGAATTCGTCTTCCACGGAGTCGTCTCCCGGTTTTCCTCGTTTCTGGATAAAGCAGCAAATTATATCATGCGCTCGGCGGAAGGTGCAAAACACCTGTTCGTAAGATCTCCTTTCCTTGACACCGGCACGCCTGATAGCTTAAAATATTGTGGTAAAACCCTTCTCATGTGTAGTTCAAATTACCTCAATTTGACGGAATTAAAGCGTTGTCT
>JASFHJ010000245.1:0-3166 GCA_050123255.1 Dehalococcoidia bacterium | reverse complement strand
CAGCTTGTTCAATCAGGAACTCTACCTGCTCACTGGTTAGACTAGGCAATATCTTCTTAGGCACTTTCGGTGTATCGACGATGAGAATGGGATTATTTTGCGGGTTTAGGTCATATCCAGACTTAGGCGAGTACAACCAGTTATAGAACACTCTCAACGTTCTGAAATAGGCGTTCTTACCACCATAAGAACAATTCAGTGAATTGAGGAATTGATTGATTTCCTGACCGGTTATACTCACCCCGATAACCGGACGTGCCAGACTCAGATAACATCTATAATATTGGATGCTTCTAGGTGACAGTCCTTGCCTGCGGGAATTGATGAATTCGGTCATCAATGTGGAAAAATGGATTGGCGGGAGCGCATGGGAGTCGAACCCACCGAAGACGCTACTAACGCCCCCCAACGGAGTTGAAGTCCGCGAAGCCCACCGGGACTCATCCGCCCCCGCGTACTTATCAAGTATATATCATGGTAAAATCAACTGGCAATAAGGTTCAGGCGCCGCTCCGGCTATTCTTCGAGTTCGGCCATTTTCGCTGCGGGTGCCTGCTGACGGCGGCGGTAGACGATTTTTACCAGGAAAATGCTTATTTCGTACAGCAGTATCAGCGGTATCGCCAGCAGCACCTGGGTAATCGGATCCGGAGGTGTTATGACCGCTGCCATGACAAAGGCCAGGATAATAGCCCACGACCGTTTACCGGTAAGCCACTCCGGTTTTAGTACCCCGATCCTCGCCAGGAAAGTGGCGACCACCGGCATTTCAAAGACCAGACCGGTTAACAATAGTAATTTTGCCAGGAAACTTACGTAATTACCGATGCTGGGATATAATAATGCTATTCCGCTGGTAAAATTTTCCAGGAACCATATCGTCCAGGGAGCTAGCATAAAATACCCGAAAGCCACCCCGCCTAGGAACATGAGAAATACCCACGGTATAATGATATAGACCCACTTTTTCTCCCCGGGGGTCAATGCCGGCGTGACGAACATGATTCCCTGGTAAATGATTACCGGCATAGCCAGTATCACGCCTCCCACAAAACTTACGAGCATGATGGTGCTCATACCCTCGGTAACCTGGAATGCATAGAACTCCAGGCCGGCGGCGGGATATTGCAGGACGAAGAATATCCACCTGTGAAATATGAAAGCGACGATGACGCCGATAACCACGGCAATAGCGCTTCTGGTGATTCTGCCCCGGAGTTCCTGGAGATGCCCCAGCAGGGTGTACTTAGCTTCACCTTCACTCATTTTTTCTGCTGAAGCCCCTCTCCCGTTGAAGCTGGCGGGTCTTTCGCCGGTGGAGTGGACTTGGAGGTGGTGTTTTTATCGGTTGATGACGGCTGGTCCTTGGATTCTTCCAGTTCCCGGGTGATATTGGTTGAAATCTCGGAACCTGCCCGTTTGACAGCCCGGAACCATTTGCCCATTGTCTTGGCGATCTCCGGCAGCCGGTGCGGTCCCAGTACGATGATGATGACGACGAAGATCAAGACTATTTCCCAGATACCTATACCTGAAAAGCCCATCTCTTACCTTTATTCTGAATATCTCTTGACGAAACATGGCAGCCAAGAGAAACATTGTTATTCTCCAGATTGATTATTTTTCGACCGTGTTAAGCGGATTTCTTGGCGGTGGTTTTCTTACTCTTGGAGACGGTTTTCTTCTTCACGGGTTCGGTCTCTTCTTCCTGATCCTCTTTATCACCGGACTGCCCGCGTCTGAAAGCGCGTATGCCTTTGCCGATAGCATTGCCGACCTGTGGAAGTTTACCCACGCCGAACACGATAAGGATTATTACTAATATCAGGAGTATTTCCCAACCCCCAAATTTACCGAACATGAAAGCTACCTCCTATAGTCAAATGTCACTTTCTGTGATAATTATACTTCGGCGGATTGCTCTTGTCTATCCGATGTATATTGCCGCCGGCTTTTTTCCTTCTCCCGGGAGACCTCAGCGTACCATTTACCGTTATGCTCTCCTTTACCCGGACTTTATCTCTTTAAGTACCACAGCGATGATTTCCGGGATTTTCCCCTCGAGTTCGGGTGAAAGCTCCGTTCCCCAGTCTATTTCTTTCGGCTCGATGCCGATGATAATCACTTCGGAAGGCCCGTTACCGGAGAGCAGCATGAGCCTTAGATTCTGGGGCACACCCAGTTCATGGACCGATAGCACTTCCCCGGCGCTGTCCTCGAGGTCATCCGGTTGAAAGCGGTAGATGGCTCCCGGCTCGCCCCCGGCTCTGGCGGAATCGACGATTATCAGCTTATCACCGGACCGGGTACAGGCAATGATATCCGGTGACGTACCGCCGTCGATAATGGTAACGTTATCGGGAAGGGGCATTTCCTGGAGGGCTTTCATGACGTGAATACCTATCCCCTCGTCTTTCATCAGCAGGTTTCCCACGCCGATTACCACGGTTCTATGGCTGGTTCTCTTTACCGATTCGTTCATGATTTATTTCTCTAGCAAATCCTGGGTAGTAGCTCTCCCACCGGCATATCCACGATACGTGAAGAACCGAGACTGGTTTTCATCACTACCTGTCCGGGGCGTTTGTCCGTCACGTCACCGATGATAGCGGAATACTGCCCGTATTTGTTCTTTTTTATTACTTCGAGTATTTTTTCCGCATCTTTAGCGGGAACAATCGCCACAACCTTGCCTTCGTTGGCGATGTACAGGGGGTCCAGCCCCAGTAGCTCGCAGGCTGCCAGCACGGCTTTGTCCGCCGGTATCTTGTCTTCTTCGATGTTAATGCCCGCGTTCGATTGCACCGCGAAGTCGTTCAGCGTGGTGGCCAGGCCGCCGCGGGTGGGGTCGCGCAGACAGTGGATATCGGCGGAAGTCGCCAGCATATCGGCTACCAGAGAGTTCAGGGGAGCGCAGTCGCTGGGAACCGGCAGCTTGAATTTCAGCCCTTCTCGCTGACTCAAAACCGCGATGCCGTGATCGCCGATATTACCGTTGATGATTATCTTATCGCCGGGCCGGGCACTGGCGGCGGAAATGTTAACGCCCTCCGGTACCTGCCCGATTCCCGCCGTATTGATAAACAGCTTATCGGCGCTGCCCCGGTTGACCACCTTGGTATCGCCGGTGATTATTTTCACCCCGGCTTCGTCGGCGGTCTCTTTG
>JASFHJ010000244.1:0-3167 GCA_050123255.1 Dehalococcoidia bacterium | reverse complement strand
CATCAAAAGTAGGGGGATTCCGGTGAATCTGCCAGTAATCCTCGGCTTTGACCTCACCCAGGTTATCCAGCGGATTTCCCATAACATCGAAAAGTCTGCCCAGCGAAGCCCTGCCTACCGGCACCCGCAGCGATGCCCCGGTATCGACGGCTTCAACACCGCGCGCCAGTCCGTCGGTGGGCGAAAGAGCCAGGCACCTTACCCAGTTATTGCCCAGGTGGTCCTGCACTTCGAGGACGATTTTATCGTCGCCACTCCCTATTTCAATAGCGTTATAAAGCGCCGGTAATTCATCAGGTGGATACTCAACATCAACCACCGTTCCGATTACCTGTACTACCTTTCCCTTAGCCATAACGACCTCGCATTATCCTGTCATTGCGAGCGTAGCGAAGCAATCCCGCATGTTTTCATAAGAGATTGCTTCGTCACTGCGTTCCTCGCAATGACAATAAGTTTTTTCTCCCTGTTAATCTGGTTTTTATCCTTCCAGAGCCGACACGCCGCCGGTAATATCGAGGAGCTCCGTGGTGATGGCTTCCTGGCGCGCCTTGTTATACAGCAGAGTCAGGTCACCGATGAGTTCGTTGGCGCTGTCGGTGGCATTTCTCATCGCCACCATCCTCGCTGACTGCTCACTGGCGATCGACTCCAGAATAGCGTGATAAATCTGCATTTCCACGAACCGGGGCAACAAGCCACCCAACACCGACTCGGCACCGGGTTCGTAGATATACTCAACGTTGGAAGCGGCCGGTATAGGTGCCGGTTCCACCGGCAGAAGCTGTTTCATCACCGGCTTCTGTACCATAGTAGATATAAACTGCGCGTAGGATATACAAACCCTGTCGATTGCTCCGCTGGAATAATCATCGATAATTATATGGGATACCGGTAAAGTATCCAGCAAGGTGGGGCGGTCGCCAAGCTCGGTGAACTCCGCCGCCATATCAATACCCTGCCGCACGGAAAAATCACGGCCTTTCCGCCCGACGGCTATTACCTGGACCGGAACATTCTGTTCCAGAATGAACGAAGCCAGGCTGCGGTTAAGATTGGAGTTCAAACCACCGCATAAACCGCGGTCCGGGGTGACGTGCAATATGGCTACCTTTTCCGCGGGGCGTTGCTGCAAGAGGGGATGCTGCAGTCCGATGCCGGGTATAGCCGCCAGGTCGGAGATAACCTGCTCGATCTTCTCCGAGTAAGGCCTTCCCGCCAGACCGCGGTCCTGGGCCCGCCTCATCTTGGAGGCAGCAATCATTTCCATAGCCCGGGTAATCTTGGCTATGTTCTGAACGCCGGTGATTCTTCTCTTTACTTTACGTCTGTCGGCCATATTGTTTGGTCAATTATTCTACGGAGTATCCTTTCTTAAAATCATCGATGGCTTTCTTCAGCGTTTCCACATTATCATCACTTAGTTCTCTGGTGTCAGCGATTGCTTTTGCCAGATCGGCATAGTTCGTTTCCATGAACTGGTTAAAGTCGTTTTCAAAAGATGTAACCTTGTTTACCGGAATATCATCGAGATAACCATTGGTCACCGCGTAGAGTATCATTACCTGTCTCTGCAGGGACACCGGCACGAACTGCGCCTGCTTCAGCACCTCCTGAATGCGCTGTCCCCTTTCCAGCTGGGCCAGGGTGGCTTTATCGAGGTCAGCCGTGCCCAGCTGGGCGAAGGTGGCAACCTCACGGTACTGTCCCATATCCAGCTTCAGCCGGCTGGCCACGGCCTTCATCGCGGCGGTCTGGGCCTTACTGCCGACACGGGATACCGAAATGCCAACATCCAGAGCCGGTTTAACACCGGCGTTAAAGAGGTCGGCTACCAGGTAAAGCTGCCCGTCGGTGATGGAAATAACATTGGTGGGAATGTAAGCCGATACGTCGCCGGCCTGGGTCTCGATAATGGGCAAAGCCGTAAGCGAACCGCCGCCGTATTCCTTGGCGTATTTCGCCGACCTTTCCAGCAACCTGCTGTGCAGGTAAAAGACGTCGCCGGGATAAGCTTCACGTCCCGGGGGCCTTCGCAGTAACAGCGAAAGCTGGCGGTAAGCCCAGGCATGCTTGGAGAGGTCGTCGTAGATAATCAGGACGTCCTTACCCTGTTCCATGAACTCCTCGCCCATGGCGCAGCCGGCGTAAGGGGCCAGGTACTGCAGAGCCACCGACTCCGCGGCGCTAGCGGTGACGACGATGGTATGTTCCATGGCGCCGTACTGTTCCAGCGTAGCCACAACCCGGGCAACCTGGGATATTTTCTGTCCGACGGCGACATATATACAAATAAGGTCGCCGCCCTTCTGGTTGATAATAGCATCGAGGGCGATAGCCGTCTTGCCGGTCGAGCGGTCGCCGATGATTAGCTCACGCTGTCCGCGACCGATGGGAAACATGCTGTCGACGGCTTTGATGCCGGTCTGTACCGGTGTGTCCACCGAAGCACGCAGCACTACGTTAGGCGCCACCATCTCGACGGGGCGGGTCTTGTCAGACTTTATGTCACCTTTACCGTCCTGGGGCCGCCCTACGGGATCGACAACGCGTCCGATAAGAGCGTCTCCTACCGGAACCTCGGCGATACGCCCGGTACACCGTACTTCATCGCCTTCCTTAATCCCCTTGTAGTCGCCCAGCACCACGGCCGAAACGCTGTCTTCTTCCAGGTTGAGGGCAATACCGATAATATCGTTGGGGAATTGAAGCAACTCATTGTATTTGACCGCCGCCAGCCCGTGAATCCTGGCGATACCGTCACCGACCTCGATGACCGTACCGACATCCACCATGGTTACGGCCGTACCAAATTGCTCAATCTGCTGCTTGAGTATGGATACGATATCTTCTCCTCTAGTTGTCACTTGAGTTACCTCCTTATCCGCACAGTAAAGCCAACCCCCGTCACAGCCCTTATCCTAACCCGTCAGTTCTCTCTTGAGCGCCGCCAGTTTGCTGCGGGTGCTGCCGTCCAGCAGTTTCCCGCCGACCCTGGCGATAATACCCCCGAGGATTTCGGGGTCTACCTCCGCTTTCAGTACGACCTGTTTACCCACGACGGCACTCAATCTCTCGGTCAGCTTCTGCTTATCTTTTTCATCAAGGGGGACGGCGGTAATTACCTTCGCCGGTTCAATCCCCCGGTACGTGTCCAGTAAACGCTG
>JASFHJ010000243.1:0-3175 GCA_050123255.1 Dehalococcoidia bacterium | reverse complement strand
CCGCATCTCTTCCAGCCAGATAGACATTTTCAGCCCGAAAGTGGTCGGTTCGGCATGAATGCCGTGAGTTCTTCCGATGCACAACGTGTATTTGTGCTCGATAGCTCGCTGGGCTATAACCGCGGTTAGCTCTTTAACGTTGTCGATAAGTATGTCCGAGGCTTCCACCATTTGCAGACTGGTGGCGGTATCGATGATATCCGAGGAGGTCAGTCCGAGGTGGATGTAACGTGATTCCTCGCCCAGGCTCTCGGCGACGGCACCGAGGAAAGCGGTAACGTCATGCCGCGTTTCCTGCAGGATTTCTTCCATGCGTTTCAGGTTGCACTTGGCGAGTTTTATCTTGGGTATAGCTTTGCGGGGAATAACGCCGAGTTCCGACCAGGCGTCGCAGACAGCTATCTCCACTTCCAGCCATTTCTCGTACTTGTTCTCGTCCGACCATACTCTTTTCATTTCGGGACGGGCATACCGCTCAATCATGGCCTTCTCCTTTATCCGGCTGTTCCGACAATAAAAACAATATCCCCATATTTTAAAAAATAGGAAAGAATAAAATTAGACCTGTAATTCCTGCCGGTACTTTTCGTACGCGTCTCTTATCTTCTCGTATTTCTGTCCGAGGATAGCGGCGGCGAAACAGGCGGCGTTTTTCGCGCCGGCTTTCCCGATGGCCATGCAGGCAACCGGTATACCGCCCGGCATCTGGACGATGGAGTAGAGGGCGTCCACTCCCTTGAGGTCGCCGCTGGACATGGGCACGCCGATTACCGGTAAAGTCGTCCAGCTGGCTAAAAATCCGGGAAGATGCGCCGCCAGTCCGGCAGCCGCTATGATAACTTCTATGCCCCGCTCGCGGGCGTTCCGGGCGTATTGCCGGGCTTTTTCCGGGGTGCGGTGGGCTGATATCACATCAACTTCATGGTCTATGCCGAGTTCTTTCAGGATGTCCAGTGCGGGTTGCATTGTTTCCGCATCGGACCTGGAACCTAGGACTACACCAACCAGTGGCATAATAACCTCACAGCATTCAATTTTCATAAATCGGCTATATCTTTACGGTAATAGCACCCGTCGAAGCGGATTCTCCCGATGTTATTATAAACCTTCTGGCGGGCTTCCGCCAGATTCTTGCCCAGTGCGGCAACGGTCAAAACCCTGCCGCCGCCGGTCAGTATTTCGCCCTTCGGGCCCGGCTTCGTTCCGGCGTGAAATACCATGATATCTTCATCCAGTTCATTCAGGCCGCTTATCGGTAACCCGGTCTTGTATTTACCCGGATATCCACCCGACGCCACCACCACGCCGACACAGGCTTCATCATGCCATTGCAGGTGTATCTTGTCCAGCTTCTTATCGAGAACCGTCGTGATAACGTCAACCAGGTCCGATTTCAACCGTGGCAGGACCACCTGTGTTTCCGGGTCGCCCAGCCGGGCGTTAAACTCTATTACTTTCGGCAGGTTATTGGTAATCATCAGGCCGCCGTACAGCGTTCCCACGTACGGCTTCCCCTCGTCAGCCAGGGCCAGGATGGTCGGTTCCATTACCGTTCTGATAATAATATCGCCGAGGACTTCATTGAAAAAGGGCGGTGGACTGTAGCTGCCCATGCCGCCGGTGTTCGGTCCTTGGTTCCCGTCGTAGATGCGTTTGTAGTCGCAGGCGGGAACGGTAGGCAGGACTTTCTGGCCGTCGGTAAAAACGAAGAAACTCATCTCCCTGCCGAGAAGATGTTCTTCGATAACCACGCTGTTGCCGGCATCGCCGAACGTTTTTGATTTCATAATGTTTTTAAGGCTTTCTTCAGCCTCGGGCATCGTCGCGGCGATGATGACCCCTTTCCCCGCCGCCAGCCCGTCGGCTTTGATGACGACCGGGGGTGTTTGCTGCCGGAGATAGTCCAGTGCTTCCTTGTAGCTGGAGAAGCTGGCACTCCCGGCACAGGGTATGCCGTGGCGCTGCATCAGGTCCTTGGTGAATACCTTGCTCGACTCTATTTCGGCGGCGGCTCTGGTAGGTCCGAAAATGGTCAAACCGGCCTCCCGGAAGGTATCGACGATTCCGGCTGCCAGCGGGTTTTCCGGCCCGACTACGGTCAGGTCTATCTTGTTATCTCCGGCGAATTTCGCCAGGTTGTCTACGTCGTCGGCCTTGATATCGGCCAGTTCCGCCTGCTGCGCCATGCCGGCGTTACCGGGCGCGGCGTATATCTCGGTTGCTTGAGGACTTTGCGCCAGCTTCCAGAGGATGGTATGTTCCCGGGCTCCACTGCCGACTACTAATATTCTAATTTTACTTACCCCCGATCTGTCATTGCGAGTCCTTCGTAAAAAAAGCGAAGCAATCCGTATGCTTTTGTTGTCTTCTTTGCCACCTCTGACCCCGCCCCGTAATTATCTATTCCCACCCGACCGCCCCGTATCATCCTGCTATTGTCCGGTAATATTCATTTACACCACCCCGTTTTGTGGTAGTGTAAAATATTTACTTTCACTCCCACTCTATCGTCGAGGGTGGTTTGGAGGTAATATCGTAGACCACCCGGTTGATGCCGTCCACCTCGTTAACGATTCTATTCGATATACGCGCCAGCAGGTCGTAGGGCAGGCGGGCCCAGTCGGCGGTCATGGCGTCGTCGCTGGTCACGGCGCGGATAGCCGCCAGGTAGCCATAGGTGCGGTAGTCGCCCATCACCCCCACCGATCGCACGTCCGTCAGCACGCAGAAACTCTGCCAGAGCTGGTGATACATCTTGGCTTTCTTTATCTCGTTCATCAGTATAAAGTCGGCGCTGCGCAGTATCTCCAACTTTTCCCGCGTTACCTCGCCGATGCACCGTATCGCCAGGCCGGGGCCGGGGAAGGGCTGGCGCCAGACCATCTCGTCGGGTAATCCCAGTTCTTTGCCGACCAGCCGGACCTCGTCCTTAAAGAGAAACCGGAGCGGTTCGAGCAGGTTGAGTACCATCTTGGCCGGCAGTCCGCCGACGTTGTGATGTGATTTTATGATAGCTGAAGCCGAACTCACCGCCGAAACGCTCTCGATGACATCCGGGTAAAGCGTCCCCTGCGCCAGGAAATCGACCTTGCCGATGCGGTTGGCTTCTTCCTCGAAAACGCGTATGAATTCCTCGCCGATTATCTTCCGCTTTTGCTCGGGGTCGACCACTCCC
>JASFHJ010000242.1:0-3209 GCA_050123255.1 Dehalococcoidia bacterium | reverse complement strand
CGGGTGCCCGTAAATTCGAAGACCTGCCCGAGAATGCTCAGAATTATGTTCACAGCCTGGAAGAAATCGTCGGCTGTTCTGCCAGTTTCATCTCTGTGGGGAGAAGCCGGGAAGAGACGATCATCATGCAGCCTGTTTTCGGGTAAAATGTAGTGATATGGTTACTATAAGAAAAGCCAAAGAATCCGATATACCCAGAATCCTGGAGTTATACCAGCAGCTTGCTATGAATCCCGAAGAACTGGAGTCGGTCACGACAGGGCCGGAATTCGCGCGGGAGATGTTCCTGAAGATGACCGAACTCGAAGGTTATCACCTGCTGGTAGCCGTAGTGGACGGAGAGGTGATGGGGACTGCCGTCCTGGTTATTCTACCGGGACTGGCGCACGGTATTTCTCACTGGGGAGTGGTGGAGTTCATGGTGGTTGACGAAACTCACCGCAGCCGGGGAATCGGCCAGGTACTGATGGACCGCGCCGCTGAATTAGCGCAGGAGGCCGGCTGCTATAAGATAATGCTGGGTTCCAACAAGAAACGCACCGACGCCCACCGCTTTTACCGCAAGGCCGGCTACACCGCCACCCACGAAGGCTTTACCCGTTATTTCAAATAAAAAGAGGGGCTATAGCCCCTCCCCTAAAATACCCTGTAAACTGACTATTTACCGGCTTTAAGCTTGTTGATATGTTCTTCCACTCCCTTGGCTTCCGCCTGAAGCTGTTTAAGATATTCCTCCAGGTGTTTGATGGTTTCTTCCTGGGAATAGAAGTGCCGGCTGCCGTGATCGGAATGACAGCAGCAACCTCCCTGGTGATGAGACATTTCGCCATGACCGTGGTGGCAACCGCCTGATTTGTGAAAGTGGTTCATTTTATCCTCCAATATATAAGTTTATTAGTATTTACTTATATATTAAACGGAAATCATGGTTTTTACAAATTTGCTGGGCGTTAATAGTAGCTATTCAGATAAGATTACAGAAAATAGATGAGTAATAACTTTCAGATATATAAGTATTCTATAATATTCTTAATATATCGCTAAAAAGATATAGTTACCGGTCTTCTTTACTGATTCCCAGAGCGACTTCATGGAAACGCTTGATGGCATCGAAATCGACGGCATAATGCACATGATAACCCTGCCTTATGCCACTGACCAGTCCCACATTTTTCAGGATACGCAGGTGCTGCGATACCGCCGACTGCGTAACACCCAGCATTTCCGCCAGGGCATTAACGCAGAGTCCCGGCGACTGCGAATAGTGGCAGAGGATATGTACCAACTTCAAACGTGTCGGGTCGGACAGGGCTTTAAAAAGCGCCGCTTGTTCTTCGGTTTTTTCCGCTGTCGATTGCTTTTTCATATTCAGGCGATATGTCTAATGGTAAATCCTGCTCCGGAGATTGTCAATACTATAAAAAAGAGGGGCTTTCACCCCTCTCCTTATTCTTTAACTTAAATACTACCTATACCTTGAGGTCGATGGTGTAATTCTTCAATGTCGCCACGATGTCAGCACCCGTTTTTTCGTCGGCGGGTGTAAGCGGCAAACGCGGGTTGCCCACCCGGAAACCGATGTGGTTAAGGGCGTATTTAATGGGGCCGGGGCTGGGCATGGAAAAGAGGACCTTTACCAGCGGAACGAGCTTGCGGTGAATCTCCGCCGCTTCCTGAATCCTATCGTCAAGGATAATTTCCATCATCCTGCGGTACTGCTTCCCGACCAGGTGGGTGGTTACCCCGATGACCCCGTAGCCGCCCAGCGCCGTAATGGCGAAGGTGTCGTTGTCGTTGCCGCTCCAGATTTTAAAGTCGTCGCGGGACTGACTGAGCGTTTCGGCGACATGAGCCATATCGCCGTTGGCTTCTTTAACGCCGACGATATTTTCTATCCGGCTCAGCCGGGCGATGGTATCCGGCGTCATGTTCACCACCACACGGGAAGGGATATTATACATGATAATCGGCTGGCTGGTGCTGGCGGCAATCGTCTTGAAATGCTGGAAAATACCCTCCTGGGAGGGACGGTTATAGTACGGAACTACGGAAAGGCAGGCATCCACCCCAATTTTCTCGGCGCCCTTGGTGGCTTCCACCGCTTCGGTGGTGCTGTTGCTGCCGGTATAGGCAACGATAGTGCCTTTATCTCCTACCGCCGCTTTTATCTCTCTGAACAGCTGGAGCTCTTCTTCCCAGGAAAGCGTCGGAGCTTCGCCGGTGGTCGCCGCCACCACGACGCCATCGCTTCCGGAATCGAGCAAGGCCAGCGCCAGTTTTTTAGCCTGTTCGTAATCCACCTCACCGCTATCGGTGAAAGGCGTTACCATGGCGGTTAGATATCTGCCCAGTTGCTTCATCGTAACTGACCTCCTTACGGTTTTACCCAGTCTCTTCGAATCATTTCTTCAGCTATCTGGATTGTATTCAAAGCGGCGCCTTTTCGCAAGTTGTCGGCGACAATCCACATGGCGACCCCGTTGGGATGCGACGCGTCCCTGCGGATACGGCCGACGAATACCTCATCGGTGCCGACAGCCGACCACGGCTGGGGGTAAAGGCTTATCGAAGTATCGTCCAGGACTTTTAACCCCGGTGAACGGGATAGTATCTTCCGGACATCGTCCGGTTCCATCGGATGGGTGAATTCTATATGCGCCGACACCGCATGTCCGACCAGTACCGGAACCCGCACGCACGTCGCCGATACCAGAATAGAAGCATCGTGCATAATTTTCCGGGTTTCTTCCAGCATTTTCCACTCTTCCCTGCTATAGCCGTTATCCATGAAAACGTCTATCTCCGGCAGCACGTTAAAGGCTATCTGGTGCGGGAAAACATGTGCCGTGGTGGACTGACCTTCCAGCACCTGCCCGGTCTGGGTACGCAGCTCATCGACCGCCGCCACTCCGCCGGTACCGGAAACCGACTGATAGGTATCGGTGATGACCCGCTTGACAGGATTAACTTTATGCAGTGGATTCAGAGCCACCACCATCTGGATAGTCGAGCAATTGGGATTGGCGATAATGCCCTTATGATATTGAATATCTTCCGGGTTGATTTCGGGCACCACCAGCGGCACCTCTTTATCCATGCGGAAAGCCGTGCTGTTATCAACAACCACCGCGCCGGCCTTAGCGGCAATCGGTGAAAAATGAAGGCTTTGCTCCGAACCGGCGGAAAAGAGGGCGATTTCCACGCCATCG
>JASFHJ010000241.1:0-3244 GCA_050123255.1 Dehalococcoidia bacterium | reverse complement strand
GGGCAGTATTCCGGAAAATCACAGGGGCAAAAGCGGTTCTCGGTGGCGGGGAAGTTTTCCCGCGTAATGTTTTCGGCTACATCCAGTATCAGCCGGCGGGCATCGTTGAGCCGTGACGGTTCGCGGGGCGGACAGGTGCAGGGCGTGTTGGAACGCAGATGGTAGAGGGTAAGTTTCTCTACCGGCAGCTGCCAGGTTTCTTCGGCGGCCAGCTGGTAAAAGGTCAGCTGCAGATCGTTTTTCAGGTAATCGGCGGTGAACAGCTCCTTGCCGGATTTATAATCGATTATCGAAAGACCGCCGCTATCCAGCTTGTCGACTCTATCGATGTAACCCTTTAATTTAATCCCTTCGACATCGATAGTAAAACTCTTTTCCAGGGCTATCGGCATACGGAAGTCGGCGCTGTGGAGTTGCCAGAACCTGGTGAGTATCTCTTCCCCGTAAGCCCGGTACCGCTGCTCCTCCTCCGCCGACTCGTAGCCCTGGGGTAGCCATATCCGGGAATAATATGCCAGCAACTCTTCCAGCGACGGCGGCGGCGGTGTATTTATCTTGTAGAAGTATTCAACGCAGCTGTGCAGGGTGTTTCCGAAACTGAAATACCATTTGACCTTTGGTGTTAATTTATCTATATACCGCAGTTTGTAGGAAAGCGGGCAGTTCTGATACATCGAGATTTGGGTGAAACTGAGCGGTCTGATATCTTCCTCCTGTGTCAGGGTAGATTAATCATCGGTACAAAAGGCACAATCGGCGGTCGGGTAAAAGGGAAATGGTATGCTTACTTCAGGCTTTCGATAAACTCGTCGAGCGTAAGAGCCGCCAGGGTGCTGGTTTGCAGAGTTCCGCGGGAACCCAGTTCGGTGGCTACCTTGGCGATAGTCTCATTATTGGGCGCATCGAGAACATTAATGAAATCATACTGTCCCAGGGTAACGTACTGGGCGATTATTTTAACGCCCATGGCTTCTACTTCTTTATTGACTTCCTTGATTCTCTGCGGATTGGTTTTTACCGTTTTCCTGCCTTCATCGGTCAGATTGGTCATCATGATATAAAGCGGCATAACTACCTCCTCTTTGAATTAATTACGCCAGAGTCGCCGGTGCCTTTATTTTTCTTTTCGTTCTATCCTTAATCATGAGGGTATCAATATTAACGATTACATGCAAGTGAAATTATAAAGCGAAAAGAGGGTTTTGTCTATAGACACATTTTCTACCGGTGCACTTAAGTTTGATAATAATATTGGAAGAGTTATAATTAACTAATTTAGAAACTGAATTAGATAATATCTTTAGGTTTTTTATGCACTCCATTTGAAAGAGAGAATATGAAAAAGATTGGTTTTTACGGCTTTTTTTGCGTTGTTCTTCTGACCTCGCTGTTACTGGTGGGGTGTGGTTCACCAAGGAATAGTACAGTAATTAATATAATGAAGAGAATGCCCGACGACACCACTGAATTTTCTTTTCAGGATTTCAATAAAGGACGGGCTATGGGAGCCGGCGACCTTAACGAAGCCTATAATAGGTACATGGATGTTACGGAGGAAGGTTTACTTGAATGGCATCTAGATGCGGATGAAGCAGATTATCTGGCATGGTGTATAATGGATGCCCCCGTGTTTTTCATCGGGGGTGATTTCACTCTGGATAGTATCCGGGAAAAACTGGAGAAATCCGGTATGTACCGTGACGAGTACCGAGGAGTCGAAATATGGACAGGAGGAGATAGCACCGAAGCTGGGTACCAGGGTGAGTTTGTTCACGCCTTGATAAACAATAAGCTCGTGGTTATCGGGTACGAAGGTGGCGTAGAAATATGCATCGAGGTGATAAATGAAGGTGCTCCTTCGGTATATGAAAATGCTGATTTCAGAGATATCGTCGAGCGTTTACCGGAAGGTTTGACAATGAGTTGTTCACTACATTGGAACATGGAAGTTGAGGATATAATTATCGGGGGTTTTTCACTTGAGATGAATGATGATGGTACTCAAGATTTTACCTTCGTGGGTAAATTTCAAAACAGTAAGGCCGCTGGTAACGGAATTGACATAATACTGAATGATTTGGCCGACGATTTTAGATTTGAGCTGGCTAGTGCTACAACAACGCAGGATGGTGAATATATCACCATAAAAGCCGAGGGGCAGGAGATTTACTGAATCCAGGTTAGACACCCATAGCTGCGCATTATACAATGTAAGTAGTGGATGATAATGTAACGCTGGCGGTGGCATTCTCCGGAGGGCTGGTTTCCTTCTTCTCTCCGTGTGTCCTGCCGATGGTTCCCGTATACCTCGCCAGTCTTTACGGACCGGGTATTTTCGATTCTGAAAAGCGGATTCGCCTGCAGGTTTTTTTACACTCCCTGAGCTTCGTCATCGGCTTTACCATAATATATACGCTCCTGGGCGCCATCGCCGGTATAACCGGTTACGCGATAATACCCGACTACAATCTTCTCGCCAAGATAGCCGGCGGTTTCCTGGTGTTTTTCGGGGTAATTGTCCTGGCTTCCACGAAGGTAAGCTGGCTGAATTACGAAAAACACCTGTCGCCGAAGGTGGGAAAGAGGACGGGTTATCTGCGTTCCTTCCTGATCGGAGCGGCTTTCTCCATAAGCTGGACGGCGTGCGTCGGTCCCATACTGGCTAGTATCCTGGCCATAGCCGCTACTCAGAATACGGCCTGGGAGGGAGCTTATCTGCTGGTGACGTATTCGCTGGGGCTGGGACTGCCGTTTTTAATAATCGGAATCGCTTTCGACTTCTTTACACCGGTATTACGAAAAATACAGCGTTATACCGTGATAGTTCGCATAATTAGCGGGTTGCTGTTAATATTAGTCGGAATTCTTATCCTGACGGGCAACCTCACCTGGATATCATCGTTTGCGGGCTAGGAATAACCGTGGAGGATATAATATTGAAGAAAAGCAATATTTTAACGGTAATCGTGTTAAGCGTACTTATCATCGGCTTGACAACGGCAGCTTACGGGTGTGGTTCCGATGACCGGAGTGACAGTCAGTTACCGGCTCCGGGGAGAGAGGCTCCCGATTTTTCGCTGTATAATCTTGCAGGCGAAAAAGTATCGCTTAAAGATTTCCGCGGTCGTCCGGTTCTGCTTAATTTCTGGGCCACATATTGCCCTCCCTGCCGGTTTGAAATGCCCTTCATCCAGGAAGTGTACGAAGACCCCGACTGGCAGACATCGGGACTGGTGATACTGGC
>JASFHJ010000240.1:0-3248 GCA_050123255.1 Dehalococcoidia bacterium | reverse complement strand
TCCGTCCTCGCCCACCACCTCGATATCGTCGCCGGAAGCTATCCTGCCGGTATCCGCTTTAGCCGCCCAGAGTTCGCTTTTTATCTTGACCATTCCCTCCGGCGACAACGCGCTGGCAGCTTTCCCCCTCGTCCCTACCATCGAGGGCAACCCGACAGGCACTTGTTTTCTAAGAACAATGGTAGTAAGAATAAAGAGAAATATGCTAAAAACACCCCAGGCCACCATCATCCCGACGAGAACTCCCACCGGTAAGTTGATATCAAATTCCGGCAGTACCCAGCGCCAGATGGCATAAATGGCTATCTCTTCGAGAATGGTCGAAAAGACAGCCAGAAACAGCCTGGCGGTTGTCAGCCTGCGGTTACTCATCTTCAACCAACATTATAGCAGGGAAAACACCAATATTATAGAATCCGGAAAAATGTAGAAAATTCGTGGCTATTTCACTTGACAAAACTATATAATAATGGTATATTTTTACCTGTAATAATGCCCCAAGTGTTGTTTATTTTACCTTCCAAGACGTATATCTATCATTTGTATATCCGTGCATAGCTATACGCATGTATATCTTCATTAAAATTAGTAAGGCCAAAACGACGCAAGAATTACGTACGCGTACCTAAGGAGTAGAGATGGTTTTCACACCAACAGCGCCTGATTCAGCGGCATCTTCTTCTCATGACAGAAAATCTTACGGTAAATTGCCGCACGTACTGGATGTTCCCAACCTGATCAAGGTCCAGCTGGACTCGTTCCAGAGATTTCAGGAGGAAGGACTCCGACAATTACTGGAGGAGGTTTCCCCCATTAAAGATCTGACCGGAAACCGGCTGGAACTCAGTTTTGTTGCTTATGAATACCGCGAACCACGGCCGGGTCATTCCGAGCAGGAATGCCACGAAAGAGACCTGACATACTCGGCGCCTCTTTACGTTAAGGTAAGACTGCTGGTAAAAGATACCGGCGAAATCAAGGAGCAGGATTTGTTCTTCGGGGATATTCCCCTGATGACCGCCAAGGGTACCTTCATCACCAGCGGCGCTGAGAGAGTGGTCGTCAGCCAGTTGCTCCGCTCGCCGGGTGTCTATTTCACCTGTGATGAAGACCCCGTCAGCGGCAAGACGCTGTGTTCGGCAAAATTGATTCCGACCCGCGGCGCCTGGCTGGAATTCGAGACCAGCAACCGCAACGTCCTTTCGGCAAAAATAGACGGCAAGCGCAAGATACCGGTTACCACGCTCTTACGCGGCCTGGGCTTCGCCAGCGATGATATCCTTCTCAAGATGTTCGATGCCGAAGACTCCCTCACCGATTACAATTTCATCGCCACGACGATGGAACGCGACCCGATGATCAAGGATGAAAAGGAAGCGCTGCTGGATATGTACCGGAAACTCCACCCGGGGGAGCTTCCTTCGCTGGATAACGCCAGGAAATGGATGAACGGACTGTTCTTCGATGCGGCGCGGTATGACCTCGGCAGCGTGGGACGGTACAAGCTTAACAAGCGTCTTAACGTAGACGTAGATTTGAAAACACGCACCCTTACCAAAGACGATATCATCGAGATTATCCGGCATATCATGTTAATTAACGCCGGGAAGGACAGCCCGGATGATATCGACCACCTGGGAAACAGGCGGGTACGCACCATCGGAGAACTGGTGCAGACGCAGTTCCGTATCGGCTTTCTGCGACTTGAGCAGGTCGTCCGGGAACGCATGAGTATCATCGGCACCGAGCAGATAACCCCCAGCGCCCTGGTGAATATCCGCCCCATCGTGGCGGCGGTCAGGGAATTCTTCGGGGGTTCCCAGCTATCGCAATTCATGGACCAGACCAATCCGCTGGCGGAACTCACCCATAAACGCCGTCTTTCCGCCATGGGCCCCGGAGGTCTCTCCCGCGACCGCGCCGGCTTTGAAGTCCGCGACGTCCACTTCTCCCATTACGGCAGGATTTGCCCCATCGAGACGCCGGAAGGACCTAACATCGGGCTCATCGGTTCGCTGGCGACGTACAGTGTAATAAATGAATACGGTTTTATCGAGACTCCCTACCGCCGGGTCCTTCACGAACTGAAAAGTAACGACGACCGGCTGACCGGCAAGACGGTCCGCGAGGACGTGGTCGATTCCAAGGGCACGGTTATAGCAAAAGCCGAAAAGAAAATCACCGAACAGCTGGCGGAGAAGCTGAGGGAAATACGGAATAAGATAATCAAGGTAATTCCCTTCGTTTCCGATGAGATTATCTATCTGCCGGCTGACGAAGAAGACAAGTACACCATCGCCCAGGCCAATGCACCCCTTGACGAGAACCGGCAGTTCCTGGAAAAGAGAATCGAATCCAGGCGCGCCGAAGGCTACACTCTGGAAACTCCGGATAACATCCAGCTTATGGACGTTTCGCCGAAGCAGGTGGTCAGCGTAGCGACGGCACTCACACCCTTCCTGGAGCACAACGACGCCAACCGCGCTTTGATGGGCGCCAATATGCAGCGCCAGGCGGTGCCCCTGCTTCTCCCCGAAGCACCGCTGGTAGCCACCGGCATGGAAGCGGAAGCCGCACGGCACAGCCGGCAGGTGGTCTTCGCCAAGAACGCCGGGGTCGTTACGGAATTATCCAGCAACGACCTTGAAGAGAAAAATCCCAAGTACCGTATCGTCATCAAACGCGACGACGGCGGCGAAGATGAGTACGAACTTCAGAAATTCGTCCGGACCAACCAGGGCACCTGCATCAACCAGCATCCCCTGGTGAACAAGGGCGACCGCGTGGAAGCCGACCAGGTGCTGGCGGACAGCTCCGCCACGGAAAACGGCGAACTGGCGCTGGGACAGAACGTACTCTGCGCCTTCATGAGCTGGGAAGGCTATAACTTCGAAGACGCTATTATCCTCAGCAACCGGCTGGTGGAACAGGATAAGTTCACCTCGATTCATATCACCAAGCACGAGGTCGAGGCCCGGGACACCAAGCTCGGTCCCGAGGAAATCACCCGGGATATTCCCAACGTCGGTGAGGAAAGCCTGCGGGAACTCGATGAAAACGGGATTATCCGCATCGGCGCCGAGGTCAGGCCCGACGATACGCTAGTAGGTAAGATAACCCCCAAGGGCGAAACGGAATTATCCGCCGAGGAGAAACTGCTGCGGGCAATCTTCGGCGAGAAAGCCCGGGAGGTCAAGGATACTTCGTTACGCGTTCCCCACGGCGAATGGGGCAAGGTTATCAACGTC
>JASFHJ010000239.1:0-3249 GCA_050123255.1 Dehalococcoidia bacterium | reverse complement strand
CCTGCCTGTTATCGATGAAGACCAGGCTAAAATCGACGAACCGGAAGCCATCCGCATGATTCGCCGTGCCCTCGACGGCGGCGTCAACTATATTGATACCGCTTATCTCTATCACATGGGCAACAGCGAAAAACTCGTCGGCAAAGCCCTTAAGGACGGCTACCGCGACAAGGTGAGAGTGGCTACCAAGCTGCCGGCACGGACGATTGAAAAGGCGGAGGATTTCGACCGTATTTTCAACGAGCAACTGGAAAGACTGGACATGGACTATATAGATTTTTATCTGATGCACGGTCTTAACAAGGAAAGCTGGCCCAAAATCAGGGACTTCGACGTTCTCAATTGGGCGGAGAAACAGATAGCTGACGGGAAAATCGGCAGACTGGGCTTTTCTTTCCACGATGAATACGATGTTTTCAAGGAAATCATCGACAGCTATGACAGCTGGGTGCTTGCCCAGGTTCTTTATAATTTCATGGACATGAACGACCAGGCGGGGAGAAAAGGAGTGGAATACGCCGCCGGTAAAGACATAGCGGTGGTGGTCATGGAGCCCCTGCGCGGCGGACTGCTTACCAAGGACCCGCCGCCGGATGTGGTGGCTGAAGTCTGGGCGAAAGCGGAAAAGAAACGCAGACCGGTCGAGTGGGCTTTTCAGTGGATTTGGAATCAGCCCGAGATTGCCGTGGCTCTCAGCGGAATGAGTACCATGGAACAGGTCGAGGAAAACCTCAAAATTGCCGATAATGCCGAGGCGGGAATTCTGGACGATGCCGAATTAGAGATTGTCGACCAGGTACGCCAGGCTTACCGCAGCATTCGTCCTGTAAAATGCACTGCCTGCCAGTACTGCATGCCCTGTCCCAACAACGTGGATATTCCGGGCTGTTTCCAGATATACGACGACGCCATGATGTACCACGACGTCAAGATAGGGCAGTTCCGCTACAACGGCCCCTTCGGGCTCGATCAGGAACGGCGCGCCGATAAATGTACCGAATGCGGTGAGTGCCTGGAGAAATGCCCGCAGAATATCCAGATACCGGACTGGCTGAAAAAGGTACACGCCGAGTTATATTCCGATAATCCGCCTGGACCGCCGCGTTCGCCGGCTCCGGATAAAAAGGAAGATTAGCCGGGTGTTTCAAAACGTGGTCGAAAGATTATTCACCGGATAAAACTTTTATCACCTTATTTTATACAGCCACCTGCGGAAGATGTACCGGCTGAACACGGGCATGACTAACCAGGTCAGTAGACCCACCAGTACGGCGCTTACCACGATATTCTCTACGTAGAAATTCACCCCTTCCATGATATTATTAACTATCGGCACGAAGATTGAACCCACTACATAAACGGCAATGAAGGTCACGATGGCCATCTTCCAGTGTGGCGGGGTGGTCAGTTGCGGGTGTTCCGGGATAGAGAACCAGGTTTCCAGGCCGGTGGCTTCCTGCCGGACGCGTTCGGAGAATTCATTCGCTTCATGGGTAAGTTTCTGGCGCACGTAGGATGTCTCCCACTGGTGAACCGATTTCTCGTTGGCGAACCGCATTACCACGTGGTACAGGCCGGCCTTGCCCGTCTCCGGGACGAGTATCGTTACCCCCTTGTTGCCGGGGGATTCCTTGGCAGCTGCCACCAGCCGGCGCACCCAGTCGTCGTAGTCCTTCTCGCGTCCCGGGAGTACGTCACGACTTACCACCACGGTTATATCTTTTCCACTCGGTACTATAGTATCTTTATCCATGTCTAACCCCCTGGCATCCTGATTAATTAATTCCTATATACCAATTATATAACGCCATAACAACAGATGTATGAGATATAAATCACAGCAAGATAATTGGAATGTTTTCATTCCTAGAATTTTCACGCCTGCGATGGTAGAATAAGATGTGTATTTTCACACTGAAAGGATGTTATGACACAGCCCGTTAGAGTACGGTTTGCACCATCGCCCACCGGCCGGCCGCACGTCGGCGGTATGCGCACCGCCATGTTTAACTGGCTTTTGGCCCGTCATACCGGCGGCAGGTTCATCCTGCGTATCGAGGATACCGACGTTACCCGCAAGGTCGAGGGTGCCGTCGAGTACATCATGGAAGGTTTGAAATGGCTGGGGCTGGACTGGGATGAAGGACCGGATATAGGCGGCGAATACGGGCCGTATTACCAGTCGCAGCGCCTGCAACTATACAAAGATGCCGCCCAAAAGCTGATTGAGCAGGGTGACGCCTATTACTGTTACTGCTCGTCGGAAAGACTCGACGAGATGCGGAAGCAGCAGGTCGCCAATAAACAACCTCCCGGCTACGACCGTTTCTGCCGCAACCTGTCTCCGGAAGAATGCCGGCGGAAGGATGCCGAAGGCCTTAACCGCGTAGTGCGCTTCAAGGTTCCGCTGGAGGGCAGTACTTCCTTTAAGGACCTTGTCTACGGGGATGTCTCGATGGAGCACAGCGCTATCGACGACTTCGTGATGCTGAAATCAGACGGCTACCCGACCTATCACCTGGCTAATGTCGTGGACGACCACGCCATGGAAATCAGCCATGTTATACGGGGTGCCGAGTGGATATCCAGCACGGCGCGTCACCTGCTCATATACAAAGCCCTCGGTTATACACCGCCGCAGTACGTCCATCATTCATTGATAGTCGGCCCCGACCGGGCTAAACTCAGCAAGCGTCACGGTGATGTTTCTATCCTGGAATTCCGCGAAAACGGTTACCTGCCGGAAGCCATGTTCAATTTTATCGCTCTAATCGGCTGGTCTCTGGACGACAAGACGGAGTTGATGACGAAGCAGCAGCTTATCGACTATTTTTCCCTCGACCGCATCGGCAAGACGGGGGCCGTCTTCAACCGGGAAAAGCTGGAATGGATGAACGGTGTTTATATCCGCGACCTCAGCCCCGAAGATTTCGTTCAGAGGTCTCTACCGTACCTCGATAAGGGACTGCCCGGTGCGGTAAGGCGACCGCTGGATGTTAATTATGTCCGGGAAGTGCTGCCGCTGGTGCAGGAACGCGCCAAAACGCTGACGGAGTTACCGGAACTGGTGGAGTTCTTCTTCGTCGATGAGCTTGAATATGATGCCGAGATGCTTATTGCCAGGAAAATGACGCCGGAACTGACGGTGATGGCCCTGGAAGAATCTCTTGAGCGGCTGGAAGCTATGGAATCGTTTGACGAAGAATCGCTGGAGAATATGCTGCGCCCGCTGGCTGAAGAGCTGGAACT
>JASFHJ010000238.1:0-3253 GCA_050123255.1 Dehalococcoidia bacterium | reverse complement strand
CTCCCACACAGTCCAGGTATTCCTTCCCGGTATCGTCCCAGACTTTCATTCCCTCACCCTTCACCAGGGTTACCGGTATGCGGTTATTGGTCTGCATATAGTATTTCTTTTCCAGTTCCTGCCAGTCAGTCATCAGACTCCTCGTACAATGTCGTTCCGCCGCCCTCCGAGGCAAACTCCTTCATCAGGGCATGAGGCTGTCTACCGTCTATTATACGGGCTATGGCACCGGCTTTCAAAGCCTCCAGACAGGCATTTAGTTTGGGGATCATACCCCCCGTTATCACCCCTGACTTCACCAAGAATTCGGCTCTTTTCGGCGTGACTCGCTGAACAACGTTGCCCGACGCGTCCAGGATACCCGCAACGTTGGTAAGAAATACCAGCTTTTCCGCCTTTATAGCCGCCGCCAGGTCTCCGGCAGTCGGGTCGGCGTTGATATTCAGTATCTGCGATGCGTCGTCGGGCCTGTCCACCGAATACAGGCTCATCGGCGATACCACGGGGATAAAACCGGAGCCAAGCAAAGTCTCCAGGATTTCCGGGTTTATCCGGTCAGCCATGCCTACATAGCCCATCTCCGCGTTCTTTATCCTGCCCTCGATGAGAGAGCCGTCGATGCCGCTTATCCCGACGGACTTTCCGCCCAGATTATTTATAGCCGCAACTATTTCTTTATTGACCAGCCCGGCCAATACCGCAATCGCTATTTCCAGTGCCGGGGCATCGGTGACCCTTTCACCGCGAACGAAGGTGGTATCGATTCCCTGCCGCTTCAGCCATTCGGTAACCGTGTTGCCGCCGCCGTGCACGATAACCAGGGACTTTCCCTGTTTCTGAAGTTCAACGATATCTTCAACCGTAGTATCGCGGCTGCTCAGGGTAGAACCGCCTATTTTAATAATCGTGGTGTTTTTCATCTATCTACTCAGGTCGTGTAATCGCTATTTATAGTTACATATTCCTCGGACAGGTCGCAACCCCAGGCCGTAGCTTCGCCTTCCCCCAGGTGTAAATCTACGGTAATCACCACCTCCGAATCATTCATGTGCCGGGCGACCTTTTCTTTATCGTAGTTTTCCGGGGTTCCTTCCTTAAAAAGGCAGGTGCCGGCGATACCCATTTCCAGCGTATTATTATCAAACTCGATACCGCTCCGTCCTACCGCCGCTACGACCCTTCCCCAGTTGGGGTCGCTGCCGTGCACCGCCGCTTTCACCAGCGACGAGGTAATAATCGTCCGCGCTGCCTGCCGGGCTTCATTCCTGTTTACCGCGCCGCTTACCTTCACCTCGATAAGCTTGGTGGCGCCTTCGCCGTCCCGGGCGATTTCCCGGGTCAGGTACATGCAGGCTTCACTCAAGGCCTGCCGGAACAAGTCGGACTGACGGCTGTCACCGGCGAGGGGTTTCCCGCCGGCTCTCCCGTTGGCCATTATCAATACGGTATCGTTGGTGCTGTTATCCCCATCGACGGAAAGCATGTTGAACGTATCGTCCACCGTTTCCCGCAATACCTCGTCGAGGAAATCAGCGCTGACCGCGGCATCGGTGGTGAGAAAGCAGAGCATGGTCGCCAGGTTCGGGTGAATCATCCCCGACCCTTTGGCCATCCCCCCGATTACGAAGTCCCCGGCTTTGACCGCCACCTCCTTGGGAACCGTATCGGTGGTCATGATAGCCTGGGCCAGGTCATGCCCGCCACTGCCGGAAAGCACGATTCTCTCGATACCTTTGCCGATACTCTCCATCGGGAGGTAGGTGCCGATAACCCCGGTACTGGAGACCAGCATTTCCCCGGAAGGAATCCCCACGTGCTTCGCCGCCATCTCCGCCATCTGCCTGGCGTCCGCCATTCCTTTTTCACCGGTGCAGGCATTGGCATGACCGCTGTTCATCACCACGGCGGTAGCCGTCTTTTTCTCAAGTCTCTCCAGCGACAGCATGACCGGCGCCGCTTTCACCCGGTTGGTGGTAAAAACAGCCGCAACGTTACAGGGCGAATCGGAATAAAGGATCCCCAGGTCGAGCCGACTTGGCGAGAGGTATTTTATAGCGGCGCTGACCGCTCCGGCAAGAAAACCCCGGGGTGATGTCACGCCTCCCCCGGGGATAAAATCGACACTGTTTTTCATTTATCAACTATATCACACAGGAGTGATTTCAATCAATAATCCAGCCGTCAATTCGCCCCGGTTGAAAAGCTCTGCTACCCGATGTTAAACTCAAAATATGAAAGTGGTGCGCTTCTCCAAAGATAACAATACTCTGTACGGAATACTGGAAAAGAATATCGTTCATGCTCTGCGTGGCACACCCTACCGCCACATCGATAAAACCGGCAAATCCTATACACCTGACGAGGTTAAACTGCTTTCGCCCTGCAAGCCGTCGAAAGTCGTGGCGCTGGGAGTGAACTACCGCTCCCACGGCGAGGAGATGAGCCACCGCATCCCCGAAGAGCCCCTTATCTTTATCAAGCCGTCCACATCGGTCATCGGGCCCGAAGCCGATATCGTCTACCCATCCATCTCACAGCGCGTTGACTACGAAGGCGAACTGGGCGTCGTAATCGGGAAGCGGGCGCGTTACGTACCACCGCAGGATACCAATAAGTACATATTCGGGTATACCTGTGTCAACGATGTTACCGCCCGCGATATCCAGGCCAGGGACAAGCAGTGGACGCGCGGCAAGGGATTCGATACTTTCTGCCCCATCGGACCCTTTATAGAAACGGAACTGAATCCCGGCAACCTGATGCTGGAAACACGACTCAACGGCGAAAGAAAGCAGTACACCAGCACCGCCGACCTCGTTTTCGCGGTTGACGAACTGGTCAGCTTTATCTCGCAGGTGATGACGCTGCTGCCGGGAGATGTCATCGCCACCGGAACCACCGCCGGCGTCGGCCCCATGCAGCCGGACGATATGGTGGAAGTGGAGATAGAGGGAATCGGGATTTTGAAGAACTATGTGGTAAAGGCATAATCCTTCGCCATATAACCAAAAAACTCTGGTGAATGAGTTAAGGAGAAACATGGAGTTGAAAACAACCTATTTCGATAAACCCGGCGGCGAGGAAAACACCGATAAAACGCTGGCTATTGCCAGGGAGCGCGCTGATGAACTGGGTATAAAGAACATCGTGGTGGCTTCAACGGTCGGCGGGACCGGTGTCAAAGCCGTTGATGTTTTTCAGGGTTGTAAGGTGGTAGTCGTCACGCATACCGAAGGTTTCCGTAAGCCGAATA
>JASFHJ010000237.1:0-3286 GCA_050123255.1 Dehalococcoidia bacterium | reverse complement strand
GGGATTCTAGCCGAGGTTGCCCATCGCTGGAAGACCCAGATTAATGAAAACGGCAAGGACTGGGCTTTCTATGAGGTTTTCCCGGAACTGAACCATAACGCTACTGTCGGCTTTCCCTTCCCGCCGGAGATTATCGATAGGGTTAGGGTGGTGCTGCTGCGTTCGCCGTTGTTCAACGAACGCGTCAAACTGCGCTACGAGGTCACCGGGGAACTCCTCCGGGATGCCGGCGTGGCTTACGAGTACGTGGACAGCACCGGGGAGAGTCCCATAAGCCAGATGATGAGCTTGATTATGCTGGGTGATTTCGCCAGCTATTACCTGGGTATTCTTAACGGCATCGACCCCACCCCGGTGGAGGTCATCAGCTACCTCAAGAACCGTCTGGCGAAAGAGTAGGGGATAAAAAAGTTGGAAGCTATGATTTTCATAGCTTCCAACCAATCATCTGCTTCGGTCTTATCTATCAGATTATCTCTTGGTGTACTGCGGTGCCTTGCGGGCCCGGCGCAGTCCGGGTTTCTTTCGCTCTTTGGTGCGCGGGTCGCGCGTGAGCAGTCCGTTCTGTCGCAGGATGGGTTTGTAGCGTTCGTCGGCTTTCACTAAAGCACGTGATATCCCGTGCGCGATGGCGCCGCTCTGCCCGGTTACGCCGCCGCCTTCTACCTTGGCTACCACGTTGTACTTGTTCAGGCTTTCGGTAACCAGCAGCGGCTGGGTGATTAATCGCTGGTGCTCCAGCGAAGGGAATCTCTCTTCGTAAGGCGTCCCGTTGATGATGATGGCGCCCTTGCCGTTCATCACCCGTACGCGCGCTACGGATTCCTTCCGCCGTCCTGTTCCGTAGAAATAATTCTGTTTATCCATATCGGCCCTGTCCCTTTACTTGGTTTCCTTCTCCTGGCTTGCCTGCAGCTGTGCCGCATGCGGATGCTTGTCGTCGTTGAAGACCCGCAGCCTTTTCTTCATCATGGCTCCCTGTCGGGTATGCGGCAGCATCCCGTTAACGGAGTGCTTGATAACCCTGGAGGGGTCAGTCTGCATCATCTTTTCCAGCGTGACGCTTTTAAATCCCCCGGGATAACCGGAATGGCGGTGGTACAGCTTTTGCCTGGCTTTATCGCCGGTGAAGCGTATTTTACCCGCGTTGATCACCACCACGTAATCGCCGGTATCCTGGCTGGGAGTAAACATCGGCTTGTGCTTGCCCATGAGAAGACGGGCTATCTGAGTGGACATCCTGCCCAGTGTCTGGTCGGTGGCATCAACCAGGTGCCACTCGCGTTTTATATCCGCCGCTTTGGCGCTGTAGGTCTTCATCCTCTATATCTCCTCGCAGACTCCGGGTAGTTGACCCTGACCAGGCATAAACCCGATGGGGGTGCGGTCGGGCCGGCCAGCCCGGGAGTCTTCGCATCAATCATATTTTTAAATTCTTTAACCGTCATTTTTCCCTGCCCCACTTTGATTAAAGACCCGATGGTGTTCCTTACCTGGTGGGGGAGGAACGAATCGGCGACAATGTCGAAGTGAATCAGGTCGTCTTCCTGTTTGAATTCGACTTTTTGAATATTCCTCACGGTGTTCTTCCTGGCTGCTGTTTCCTCGCTGGAAACGAAGGAAGACAAATCATGTTTCCCCGCCAGTGCTTTGCAGGCCCGGTTCATCGCTTTTACGTCGAGCTTTCCCGGGACCCGGCAGGTGAACCGATTTCGTATCGGTGACCGGGTTTGACTGTTCAATATGGTATAACGGTATTCGCGGCTGGTCGCCCCGCGCCTGACATCGAAAGCCGTGTCGGCCGTGAAGACTTCCCTGACCGAGATATCCTCCGGCAGGAAATGATTGAGCCCGTCGATGTACGACTCCACGGGCAGCGCCGAATCCGTGACGAAGCTGGCTGCCTGTCCGGCGGCATGAACGCCGGCATCGGTACGGCTGGCCATTTTTATCCTGGTCTGTTTTCCGGTAAGCTTCTTCAAAGCTTTTTCAATCTCCTCCTGGACCGTCGGTGCGTTTTTCTGGTACTGGGAGCCGTGGTAGTCAGTACCGTCATATTCAATTATCAACACAACCTTGATATCGTTGGTTAAATCAGCCACCATTCACCTCTTCATGGCAGCCGGGAAAATCGTTATTCTACCAGCTCCAGCTTGACCATCGGCGCACCGTCCCCTAGCCTGGGCTGGAGCTTGATTATCCTCGTGTAGCCGCCGGATCTTTCCTTGTAGCGGGGTGCCAGGTCAGCAAACAGTTTCTCGGTTACTTTCTTATCCATGGTAAACGACAGGGCCTGCCGGTAGCTGTGCAGTCCGCTTTTCTTGCCGAGGGTAATCATCCTCTCGGCAATGCCGCGTATTTCCTTGGCTTTCGGCTCGGTCGTCACCAGTTTCTCATGCCGCAGCAGGTCGGTTACCATATTCCGGTACAAAGCCCGGCGGTGACTGGTTTTCCTGCCCAGTTTTCTTCCGGCTATTCTGTGCCTCATGTCAATGTCTCCCCAGGTTCGGGTTCTTCCTGTTCATCAGTTTCCGGTAAAGCGGCCCCGGCCGGTTCATCGCTGTCTTCTTCGCTTTCTTCCTCGTCCGTCTTGGGATTGAGCGACAGCCCGATTGATGACAGGCGGTCTTCAATCTCCTGGTAGGACTTCTGCCCGAAGTTACGGAGCTTTAATAATTCCTTGGCGCCTTTACCGATTAGCTCTCCCACCGTGGCGATATTGCTGCGTCTCAGGCAGTTCATCGTGCGTACCGAGAGGTCGAGTTGTTCCACGGGCATATTGAATTTCTCGTCGGGTATGGAAAGCCTGATGGCCCGTTCTTCGGCTTTCATCTGCGATATCTTAACGTACTCCACGAAGGGCGTGAACTGCTCGATCAGGATACCTCCCGCCTGACTGACCGCATCCACCGGCGACATCGTGCCGTCCGTCCAGACGTCCAGTTGTAGTCGTTCCCGGCTGGTCTCGCGTCCCAGGTGCGTGGGTTCTACGCTATAGTTCACCTTCAGTATCGGTGTGAAAATGGCATCCACCGGGATGGTACTTACCGGCATGTTTTCGGTAGATTCGGCTACCCTGAATCCGGTGCCTATTTCCACGTCCATCTCCACGTAGAGAGTGGCGTCCGGCTGGTTCATCGTAATCAGGCAGAGCTCGGGATTGGTAATTTCAAAATCCGCCGAGGGCTTGATGTCCGCGGCGCATACGCGTCCGGCGCCTTCGACTTCGAGGATGAGGGTTCCGCTCCGGCTGGACAGCGATTTTAGCCGCAGTTCCTTGATGTTC
>JASFHJ010000236.1:0-3307 GCA_050123255.1 Dehalococcoidia bacterium | reverse complement strand
CAGGACATGGGATATGAAATGAACGTCGTATCCCGCCGGCAACTCGTCCCGGAACATATCACCGGCGATAACATCCATCCTGCCGGTCAAATCCATTTTTCTAACGGAATACTTCGCCACTTTGTTCACGGGAGGCTTTTCAAAAACCGCCGCCCGGATGCCCGGATACTGCCGCAGGATTACCGCCGCATATATCCCGGAAGCCCCGCCGATGTCCAGAAATTTACCGTATTCGGATAAATCTAGTGCTTTGGTTAATCCGTTAGCCAGGTATGTCCCCCGGCTGTTCATGGCCCCGGTGTACTCTTCGGCGAAATCATGGTCTTCCATCGATGCAGCCCAGTCCTGCCCCGATTTACTGGCTGCCCAGTTCGCCGGTTTTCCCGTCTTCATTACCTTTACCATGTCTTCGCATACCGGCCGGTCTTTCAACGAATTCACGTATGATGATAAATCAAAGTCCGACTTGCCGGAGAGATATGCCTTCGAGGTTCCCGTCAGCGAAAACAGGCCGTTCTTTTCCTCCACGAATCCGTAAGCCTTGAACAGAGTCAGCATAACGTCGGCCGGTCTTTTTTGAATCCCGAGCGAATTACATATGACATCGATGTCGGCGGGATTTTCCGCCAGGTAGTTAAAGAAATCAAGATAGCCCACCGCGGTGATGAACAGGTCGGTGGCGAAAGCGCTGTCCCGCAGGTTGAATATTTTCTCCGGTGACGGGTCCGGTATGTCGGGCAGGTACTGCATCTGTTCTCCGGTCTGGTTTATATGGGAATTATATCACCGGCATCGTCAGTCATCAAATGGGGCAGGCCCGGAACGATTGATTTTTACGGCTGAATATGCTTAAATTGACAGGGTGAAAGGAAGAGATAATGGAAGAACTTACGTTAACCGTAGATAAGCGTGAAGTGCTGGGGAAGAGGACACGCTTCCTGAGGCGCCAGGGAATTACCCCGGTGCATGTTTTCGGGCATGGTATTGAATCGCAATCGTTGCAGTGCGATACCAACGCGCTTAAACAGATTATTGCGCATGCCGGTGAGACACGTCTCATCAAGCTGCAGATAGAAGGCGATAAAGAATCTAAAAACGTCTTTATTAAAGAGGTACAAAAAGATCCGTTCGGGAAAGAGCTTTTTCATGTAGATTTTTACCAGGTGAAAATGGGCGAAAAGATGCAGGTGACCGTTCCTATCGTCCTGGTAGGTGAGTCACCGGCTATGAAGGGTAAGGGACGTATGATATCCCACGGTATTACCGAACTGAGCATAGAATGTACGCCGGATAAGGTTCCGCCCCAGATAGAAGTTGACATAACAATACTCGAAGAAGTAGAACAGTCAATTTTCGTTAAAGATGTCATCATGGATCCCGATATTGTCGTCCACGACGACCCCGAGCAGTTGATAGCGAAAATAAGCGAAGTTATGGTGGTTGAAGAAGAACCTGAGGTAGCCGAGGAAGAAGAAGGAGTAGAAGGTGAGGAAGCTGCCGAAGGAGAGGGTGAACCCAGGGCTGAAGGAGCCGTTGCCGAACCGACGGCTGAAGAAAAACCGGAAGGGTAACCGCCATATCGTAACCGGCTTGTGGTTGAACAATGATTATTGATTTCCACACGCATGTGCTGCCGCCGCAGGTTAAAGCTGACCGCCGCCGCTGTGTGGAAAAAGATCCCGCGTTCGCTGCCATATACTCCGATGAAAAGGCTGTCATCGCTACCGCCGAAGACCTTATCGAGAGCATGGACAGGGACGGCGTGGATGTCTCGCTAATCGTGAACTACAGCTGGACCACGCACGAACTTTGTGTCGAGACCAACGACTTTATATTGGAGTCGATTAACCGTTATCCCGCAAGATTGTACGGCTTTTGTGCCGTAAGTTCCTGCAAGGACGATGCCTCGCTGCAGGAAATCGAACGCTGTGCCGCCGCCGGCGCTAAGGGCATCGGTGAATTGCGACCCGATGTGCCGTCGTTCGGTTTCACCGGCGCCGGTTCCGTAAAAGCCTTCGCGGAACTGCTCCGTAAACACGGTCTGATGGTGCTGACGCATTCCTCGGAGCCGGTCGGGCACCGGTATTTCGGCAAAGGGCAGGCCACCCCGGACGTTTTGTGCCGACTCATTGAAAGCCTGGGTGAACTGACGATAATTTGCGGGCACTGGGGAGGCGGCTTACCTTTCTACTCCTTGATGCCGGAGGTGAAGCAGGTGCTGGCGAACGTTTATTACGACACGGCGGCTTCGCCTTTTCTCTACCGACCCGAAATATACCGTCGTGTCGCCGACCTGGTAGGCGCCGAGAGGATTCTCTTCGGGAGTGACTATCCGTTACTGCCGGCCGGCCGGATAATTAAAGAAATCAATTCGGCTGAGTTAACCGAAGAAGAAAAATTGACAGTTTTATCCGGGAACGCCCGTTATCTGCTGGGTGTTTCGTAGACGCCATGGAACAGATTCGCGCCTTTATCGCCATAGAGCTACCAGAAGCCCTCAAAGCGGAAATAGCCCGTCTTCAGGAGCAACTCAAGGCTAAGGGCCGGGTTCCCGCCAGATGGGTGAATCCGGGCAATATCCACCTTACTCTTAAGTTCCTCGGGGATATCGACGGCGATGCCGTTGACGATATACTTCATGCGATAGACGGAGCCGCTTCTAACGTAAAATCGTTTCGTTTGAGTTTACAAGGCCTGGGAGTATTTCCCAATCCCCAGCGTCCTCGGATTATCTGGGTGGGACTTGCCGGCAGCGTGGAAAAACTGAAGAATTTACAGCGGAGTGTCGATAGCGCTCTCGACCGCCTGGGATTTCCCGCTGAAAAGCGGTCTTTCTCCCCGCATCTTACCATCGCCCGTATTCAGGACAGGGCGACACCCGCCGAAAGGCAGGACATGGGACGGCTTGTCGGATCCAGCGTTTTTACCGCCCGTGCGGATTTCAATGCTGATACGGTGTACCTGATAAAAAGCCGGTTGACCCGCGAAGGGCCCATATACAGCCGGTTAGGTTCGGTTAACCTCGGTTAATTATTTTCTCTTTTCACGGTTCGACTAATTTTTCATCATTTCCTGCGAAAACTTCTACGTTTGGTAATACGTTTACGAAATGTTTATTCCTTGACCTCCGGTATTCATAATTTGTTTAGCCTGCTGTGTATATAATTATGTTGTAACGAATTAGCCCGTTGGGAGGAACAGACAATGACTGTACCCAGAGAGAAAATACTGCTGGTCGATGATGAGGAGGCGATCCGGCAGATATTGAACAAGGGTCTGGCTATGCACGGTTTTGACTGTGATGAAG
>JASFHJ010000235.1:0-3308 GCA_050123255.1 Dehalococcoidia bacterium | reverse complement strand
CGCGGGCTACCTGGTTGGCTACTCTGGTCATTTTTCCTACCAGCGGCGTATCCTCGTCGTCCATTTCAGCCAGCGAGGTTACGTGCTTTCTGGGGATAACCAGCAGGTGAACCGGGGTAACAGGGTTGATATCCGGGAAGACGACCACGTCTTCATCTTCGTAGAGAATGGCGGAGGGTGTCTCTCCGCTGGCTATCTTGCAGAATATACAATTGGGATCAATATTTTTTGAATTCATAATTCTCTATCCAGGTGCCGATTACAGGTCTATCCATTCTTTGGGGAGTCCGGGTTCAAGAGACCCCGCTTTCATAACTAAAGGTCAATCCACACTGGCTGGTCGTAAACATCCTGCATCGTCCATGTGGTTGCTTTGCCCTTGAGCCGCATGACGCCCATGTTGTCCAGGCTTACCTTTTCATAGACCGGCTGCAGGAAGGGGCGCTTTGAGATGATTTCTTTTTTCAGCGCTTCGTCTTCCACAATTTCCAGCTTACCCCTGACCCTCACCTGAACTCCCTTGGCGTAATAGCAAACCTCGATATCGGGGTTTTTGGCAAGCTGTTTAAAGACATCCTTGTTTTTACCGGTATAAAAGATTAATCCGTTTTCATCAGCGCGAAACGTATCCATGCCTCGCACTCTTGCTTTATTGCCATCAACGGTTCCCAGGAAAGCGATCGGATTTTCCGCGATAAACGCCAGGATTTCTTCCTTGTTCATTATCGACCTCCCCTTTTCAACCGGTTTAAATTATAATAATGAGGCTGATAGCTGTCAATCAAGCGCTTCTAGTTCCCGGATGACCGCATCGGCTACCTGCGACGTACCGACCGCAGTGGGATCGTCCCGGGTTTCTTTCATATCATAGGTGACGTTTCTGCCTTCGGCGATAACCAGAGCGATGGCTTTTTCCAGTCGGTCGGCGGCGTCTGTCTCGCCGATATGCCGCAGCATAAGTACCCCGGAAAGCATCATCGCCATGGGGTTGACCTTGTTCTGACCGGTGTATTTTGGAGCGCTGCCGTGGGTCGGCTCAAAGAGGGCGATGCCTTCCCCGACATTGGCTCCGGGAGCCAGTCCCAAGCCGCCCACCAGCCCGGCGCAGAGGTCGGAGATAATGTCTCCGTAGAGGTTCGGAGCGACGATAATATCGTATTCCTGCGGCCGTCTCACCAGCTGCATGCAAAGATTATCGATGAGGGCATCCTGGAATTCTATATCCGGGTAATCTTTAGCCACCTCGCGTGCCACCGCCAGGAAAAGCCCGTCCGAGTATTTCATGATGTTGGCTTTCTGGGTGGCGGTCACTTTCTTCCGTCCGTACTTACGGGCATATTCGAAAGCGTACTTCACGATACGGCGCGTGCCGGATTCGGTGATCATTTTGATACTCAAACCGGAGTCGGGTTTGATAACGTTGCCCTTCTTATCGTTGATGAAATTTATCAGGTCGGCAGCTTCTTCGGTATCTTTCTCGAACTCCACGCCGGCGTAAAGGTCTTCGGTGTTCTCACGGACGATGACGATATCCACGTTTTCGAAAGGCGTGGGCGCTCCGGTATAGGTCTTGCAGGGTCGGACGCAGGCATAAAGGTCCAGTGCTTTACGCAGAGCGACGTTGACGCTGCGGAAACCCGTGCCCACCGGCGTTGTTACCGGGCCCTTGATAGCCACCTTGTTTTTCCTGATGGACTCGATGACCGCCTCGGGCAGGGGCGTGCCCTCTTTCGCCATGACCTCGGCGCCGGCATAAGCCGGTTCCCAGTCGAATTCTACTCCGGTAGCTTCCAGCACGCGCCGGGTCGCCTCGGATATCTCCGGTCCGACGCCGTCGCCGGGTATCAAAGTGATTTTATAGGCCAATGATATTTACCTCTTTCTGTCATTGCGAGGAGCGTAGTGACGTGGCAATCTTCTGCATCGGCTTCAGCTATCCCTTAGATTGCCATGCCTTCCTTTCGGGAATGGCTCGCAATGATAATCGATTATATCTTAATATCCCCGTGCTTCTCGATATAGGGAATCAGCCCGCCCTCGTCGAGGATAGCCAGCATGACGTCGGGTATCTTCCCGAAGGTAAGTTCGGAGCCGTTGGTGATGTCCTTTATCGTCCCTGACGCCAGGTCTACCTCCAGCTCGTCGCCATCGTCAATCTTATCGGTATCGCAAATCAGCACCGGCAGTCCCAGGTTGATGGCGTTGCGAAAGAATATCCGGGCGACGCTCTTGGCCAGGATGGCGCTGACTCCCGCCATCTTGATAACCAGCGGGGCGTGCTCTCGGCTCGACCCCAGGCCGAAGTTATTCCCGCCGACCACGAAGTCGCCTTCTTTCACCTTGTTAACGAAATCGACGTCCGCGTCCTCGAGGACGTGCTTGGCGAGTTCCGGAAGATTGCTGCGCAGGTGGGCGTAACGTCCCGGAATTATGTGGTCGGTGGAAATGCTGTCACCGAACTTGTGGACTTTACCCTTCAGCATTACATCACCTCCCGGGGGTCGGTTATCTCACCTGTCAGTGCCGAGGCCGCCGCCGTTGCCGGACTGGCGAGATAGATAAAGCTCCTGGGATTACCCATGCGTCCCTCGAAGTTGCGGTTGGCTGTGGAAAGACAGGCTTCCCCGTCACCCAGCGCTCCCTGGTGCAGTCCCATGCAGGGTCCGCAGCCGGGCGGCAGGATAATAGCGCCGGCATCGACGAACTCGGTGATATACCCGTTCCCGATAGCCTCCAGCAAAATACGCCGGGAAGCCGGGGCGACTATCAGCCGGACGTCCTTATGCCTTTTTTTATTCCTCAAAATATTCAGGGCGACTTCAAGGTCTTCCAGCCGTCCGTTGGTACAGGTGCCGATAACTACCTGCTGTATCTTGATTCCCTTTAGTTCTTTAGCCGGGGCGGTATTATCGACGCGGTGAGGCCGGGAAACGGTAGGTTCCAGTTCGTCGGCTTTTATCTCTATTGTTTTTTCATAAACGGCATCTTCGTCGGCTTCCAGAGGCTGGTAATCATCGCCCCGCCCCTCGTTTTCGAGGTATATTTTGGTGGTTTTATCGGATGGAAACAGCCCCGCCTTGGCACCGGCTTCAACCGCCATGTTGGCTATGGTAAATCGACCGCTCATACTCATCTTTTCAATCGTGTCGCCGTGGAATTCCAACGATTTGTAGGTAGCCCCGTCGGCTCCGATTTTACCGATGAGGTGCAGGATGAGGTCCTTGGCGGTGACGCCGTCCTGGAAATCGCCGGTAACGTCAATCTTGAAAGTCTCCGGCACCCGGAGCCAGGTTTTGCCCAGCCCGAAG
>JASFHJ010000234.1:0-3308 GCA_050123255.1 Dehalococcoidia bacterium | reverse complement strand
CGCCCCGGGCTGTGCTTTCTCTTTCGACTACCATCGCGTGCCTCCCTACAGCCATACCGCTATCATGACACGCCCGATAACCGGCGCCACTCTTACCAAAGCCGGTGCCTGACAATAGAAAAGGAGATAGATTATGCCTGACTGGGATGCAGTAATCATTGGCGGCGGACCGGCCGGTCTGGCGGCGGGTCTCTACCTCGGCCGCGGCGGCTGGCGGACCCTGTTGATAGAGAAGGAATCGGTCGGCGGCTATATCATGAATGTGGAATTCATCGAAAACTACCCCGGCTATCCCGACGGCGTGGTGGGTTCTCAGCTGGCGATGGAGATGAAGAACCAGGCGCTGAAATACGGATTACAGACCCAGCGCGGGGAGGTCAATGGTTTGCAGGGCTCTCCCGGCACCAAGTATGTTTCTTGCCCTGACGGCACGATGTATTCGACCTCAGCGGTAGTGGTTGCCGGGGGTTCGGTGCCCAAACGACTCGGCGTTCCCGGCGAGGATAGTTTCATGGGCAACGGCGTGATTACCTGCGCTTTCTGCGACGGCGGCCAGTTCGCCGGTCAGGTTATGGCGGTCGTCGGCGGGGGTGATTCCGGTGTTACCGGCGCCCTGTACATGGCTAATATAGCCTCGAAGGTAATCCTCATCGAAGCCATGCCGGAGTGCACGGCGACAGCCATCCTCCGGGAAAGAGCCGAAGCCAGCGATGAAATAGAAATCCGTTGCGGGACCAGTATCGAAGCTATGACCGGAAACGACCGGCTGGAAGGAATCGATATAACCGGTCCCGATGGTAACAAAGAAACGCTGACCGTGGACGGTGTCCTGGTACACGTCGGTCTCGATCCACGTACCGACTATTTGCAGGATGTTCTGCCCCTGAACGATGAACGGCAGATAATCGTTAACGAATGGATGGAAACCAAAGTGCCGGGTATTTATGCCGCCGGTGATATCCGCAGCGGTTCGCCCGGTCAGGTAAGTACGGCGGTCGGCGACGGGGCTACCGCCGCCATGGCTGCCCAGCGCTATCTCCAGACTTTGTCCTGAACACTTCTACATTCCCGGTAAAGGTGTCTGTTTTCATGGATGAAGATGTCTATTTACTCAAGACCATCGCTTACCGGGCATACGGGCACGCTTTCCGGTTCCGCACTTCTCAGGAGCTTTTCAGCAGCCATGATATAGATACCGGTACCCGGTTTCTCCTGCGTACACTTGTAGAGAACGGACTGGAACAATCAAGCCTTATTCTCGACCTCGGTTGCGGTTACGGACCGCTGGGCTTGATTATGAAGAAGCTCAATCCCCTCGCCGGGGTGCATCTGGTTGACAGGGATGCCCTGGCGGTATCGTATGCACGACAGAATGCTGAATTGAACGACCTTGTCGTACCGGATATCTACGGTAGTCTGGGGTATGATGATGTCAGGCGCAATGATTTTGACCTGATAGTGTCCAATATACCCGGAAAAGCCGGAGAATCGGTAATTACCTGTCTCGTCCGTGAAGCAAAATATTATCTGGCGCCCGGCGGTACGGCAGCTGTCGTGGTGGTCGGCCCGCTGGAAGCTGCGGTAGCCGCTATCCTGGAAAGTACACCCGGTGCTGAAATAATCCTTCGCCGAAAGCGCTCCGGGCATACCGTTTTTCATTACCGTTTTAACGGTAACTATCGGGAGGAAAAGCCATCCGGTACCGGACTCGAACGGGGTATTTACCACCGGGACAGGGTAAATATAGAGATTAATGCTGTCAACTATACCATTCAGACCGCCCGGGGACTCCCCGAGTTCGATTCCCTGAACTATAAAACCGGGATGCTTTTACAGTCCTTAAGCACTATCGGTTTACCTGCCGATACCGGCACGGGGCTGGTACTCAATCCGGGCCAGGGGCACGTGCCCGTAACGCTGTGGAAAAAGGTTAGGCCGCGGGAAATACTTCTGGCGGACAGGGATTTACTGGCGCTGAGATATTCACGTAATAATCTCCTGCTCAACGGCTGCCCCTCGGAGCAGGTGAATATTCGTCATTGTGCAGGTATCGACCCGGAGCCTGGCGTTGATATCGACCTGGCTATCGGGGTTCTTAGAGAGGAAGAGGGCAGGAGAGCTAACTATCTTACGGTAATGAATGCCGCCGCCGGGCTTTCTCCGCGGAGAATGATGGTCCTGGCCGCCGGTTCTACGGCGATAACCAGGCTCGTTGCTGACCTGGGAGAACAACCGGCGCTCCGTATCGTTAAAAGGGAAAAACGTAAAGGGAATGGTTTGCTGGTGCTGCAACCATTCGGAGTATAAGATATTATAAGAAAAAACTCTCAGGGAGGTATTCAATGAATATACTGATTTTGTCCGGAAGCCGGGATCGCCAGGGTCAGACCGCCCGGGCTATCGACGCTCTCTGCAAGGGCATTTCCGAAGGCGGAGGGAGTTCCGAGACAATCTTTCTGACCGAACTCGATCTGGAACGCTGCCGGCAATGTGACCCGGATGGTTGGGGACTCTGCCGGCGGGAAGGACGTTGCATTGTCGAAGATGATTTTCCTGTAATTGTGGACAAGATAGAAAAGGCCGACCTGGTGGTGTTTGCCAATCCGGTTTACTTCGGCGATTTAAGCGAGAGCATGAGAGCCTTCCTCGACCGCTACCGACGGATAACTCATCTCGGGTTCATCAGAGCCGGCAGAAGTCCAGGCGCTTTTCCCTCGGGCGGTGGCACGCCGGCTATTGCCGTCTGCTACGCCGGCGGCAGCGGCAACGGGACGATAAACTGCTGCGCCAGCCTGGAACGCGTGCTGCAAACCTGCGGTTTCGATGTCGTTGATATGATTCCGGCCCGTCGCCAGAACCTCGAGCATAAGCTGCCGATACTGGAGATGACCGGTAAGTGGCTTGCCACCGGGCCCACCTCGGGGCCGCCCTTCGCTCCGCCGACTTATGATGAAGAACAGTAGCCAGGGTGGAAATAGCTGGTGGGCAATCTATTCCGCGGGTACGAATTCAGTAATTGACATAAAGATAGGAAGAAACCAAATCGATTCAGGGCTTAAAGCAGATATCCGTCAATTGTAATGGTGGCATTTTACCTTTTGGGTACCGATGGTAACCATCTTCGGCTCTTCCTGGGCGCATCTGTCGGATGCTTCGATACACCTGGTGTGGAAACGGCAGCCGGAAGGGGGATTCAGCGGAGAGGGCATTTCACCGCTGAGGATTATCTCATTTATCTCTTCGGTTTCATCCTCGGGGAGTGTCAGTACCGAGGCTGATATTAAAGCCCGGGTATAGGGATGCAGCGG
>JASFHJ010000233.1:0-3336 GCA_050123255.1 Dehalococcoidia bacterium | reverse complement strand
AATGGCAGACCGAAACGGAGCAGGCCAAGCGCACCGCCATCAGCCAGAGCCGGGCCGTCCTGGGGGGCAAGTTCACCGAGCAGATGGTGCCCTACTTCCCCGACTTCCGCTACGACCCCACCGAGGTCAGGTTCATCGGCAGCCCCGTTGATCTGATAGTCTTCCCCGGCCTGGCCAAGGGCGACCCCGAGGAAATCGTCATCCTGGAGGTCAAGACAGGCCCCGGCAGCCAGCTCACCCCGGCACAGAAGAAAATCCGCCAGCTCATCGAGGACGGCATGGTGCGCTGGGACGAGATACACCGGGTGAGTGAGGAGGAGGAGGATTATGATGATACGCAGATTTAATTTGTTACTTGTGGGAATACTAATCATTTCAGCTATGGTGATTTTTCCCAATTCCTGTACTCAAGAGACTCTCACCACAAGTCCGATAACTTCCGAAACAGCAACCCATGTTGCATCCCATACATATTCCTTATCGGGATGGCAGCAATTGCAGACTCAATATAATGATCTTCTTGATATCTGGGGCAGTTCGTCGTCTGATGTTTTTACAGTTGGATATAGTGGCACTATCTTACACTATGACGGGAAGACATGGAAGCAGATGAATAGCGGTACAAATGTTGATTTAGTAGGTGTTTGGGGCAGCTCTTCTACTGACGTTTACGCCGTGGGCGATGAGGGTGTAATTCTACATTACGACGGCAACACCTGGAGTAGAATGGATATTGGAATTACCGATGACCTTATGAGTGTTTGGGGTGCTTCACCTTCAGACATTTTTATAACATTTTGGGGGCCCGGTAGTATTCTACACTTTAACGGGGAAAAATGGGAAACGATGCAAACCCCGCTTGATTTACCGCTCCACAAAGTCTGGGGTACTTCATCAACTGATATTTTTACTGTGGGCCGTTATTACTCTGTTATCCACTATGATGGACAAACCTGGGACATCATGACTAAAGATTCTGATTCCTTCGGTGCTTTAGTAGCTATTTGGGGTAGTTCTTCAACAGATATTTATGCCGGTGGAAGCCAGGGGGAATTGAAGCACTACGATGGTGAAAAATGGCGACAAATCCCAAATTATGAGTTCGATTACATCTTTGATATCTGGGGCAATTCACCAAACAACGTATTTGTGTTAGATGGAGCAGAAGTTTTGCATTACGATGGAAAAAAGTGGAATAAGTTGGATATTAGTGTAAATGGTGAAGATCTATATGGTATCTGGGGCAGTTCAGACACCGAAATCTTTATCGTTGGAGAAGATGGAATTATTTTACATTATTCGGGTGAGTGAAGAGAGTAACTGGAAGACTATGGCATGGTGCCGCGAGGGCGGTTTACCCGCCGAAGCGCAGGCGCAGGAAGGCCGGGTGGGAATTCTTCGACAGGCTCAGAATGAGTGGCGGGGAGGTTGTCATAGAAAGAGATTGCTTCGTCACCAGGCTCCTTACAATTACGTTAGGTCCTGCCGAACTCCCTCTCCAGTTGGCCGCCGTTCAGGTGGATGATGGTGGGCCGGCCGTGCGGGCAGGTGTGGGGACTGAGGCATTGCTCCAGCCGGCGTACCAGTTCCCGCATCTCTTCCATACTCAGCACCTGGCCGCTGCGCACCACCCCGTGACAGGCAATCGATGCCTCTATCTTCTCCTCCCAGCGGCTTTTCTCCTCGCCGGAAAGCTCTTCCAGCAGTTCCCGGATCAGCTCCGGCCAGTTATCGTCGGCTACCAGCGCCGGAACGCTCCGCACCAGGTAGGTACGGTCGCCGAACGACTCCACGGCGAAACCGAAACCGGCAAGGTCATCGAGACACGACCTCATTAAATGGTCGTGCTGCGGCGTAACCTCGAAGGTAGCCGGCTCCAGCAGTCCCTGCACTTCCATGCGCTGTCGGCGCTGCCTTTGTACCTCTTCGAACCGGACCCGCTCGTGCGCCGCATGCTGGTCAATGATATAGAGTCCGTCGGGTCCCTCGGCGAGGATATAGCTGTTGAGGACCTGCCCGACCACCCGTAACAGCGGCAGCGAGGTCGTCAGCGGCTGCTGTACCGCATCGGTTGCCGTTTCAGAAGGCTGATTCACCGCCTGAAAGCTCCAAGAGGCCTGACCGCGTGCCGAAGGCGCCTGATAGGTCGCTACCGCATCTTCGACACCCGGTACCGGCGCCTGCGCCACCAGGGTCCGTCGTACCGCTCTCTGAACCGCGCTGAATACCCGCGATTCGTCCCGGAACTTCACCTCGCTCTTGGCGGGGTGGATATTGACATCCAGTTCATCCCCGGGCATTTCTATATTCAAAACAGCCACCGGATGCCGGCCCGTCATGAGAAGTCCGTGATAAGCCTCTTCTACAGCGTAGGCGAGCAGCCGACTACTCACCCAGCGTCGGTTGACGAAAAGGCTGAGGTAATTGCGGCCCGACCGGCTTAACTCCGGCGAGCCGACCATGCCGTCGACGTGAATCTTCGGCACATCGGGACTGCCCTGCCACGATTCGTCGGGTGGGGCCACCGGCAGCATCTTGGCAGCGATTTCCCGGCCGTAGACATCGACTATCGCGTCGAAAAGCCTACCCTTACCGGTCGTTCTCAGCGCCGCCTTGCCGTCGATTACCAGCGTAAAACCCGTTTCCGGATAAGCCAGGGCGTACTGGCTGACCACCGCGGCGATACGGCTGTTCTCGGTAACCATCGACTTCAGGAACTTGAGTCGCGCCGGTACCCGGCGGAACAGATTGCTAACGGTGATGGTGGTCCCGTCCGCACGCGCCTGCTTCTTTTCACCGGTGATCCTGCCATCCTCGAGGACTACCTGGACCGCCGCCGGTTCCCCGCGGGCACGCGTAAGCAGGGTCATTTCCGCCACGGCGGCAATACTGGGCAGGGCCTCACCGCGGAATCCCAGGCTGTCGATCGACGCTAAACCGTTGAAATTCTCCAGCTTGCTGGTGGCGTGGCGTTGAAAAGCGACCTCGACTTCGTCGGCGGGAATCCCGCAGCCGTCATCGGTGACCCGTATCGAGGCGATACCGCCACCCTTCACCTCCACCTCGATACGCTCCGCCCCGGCATCCAGGGCGTTTTCCACCAGCTCTTTCACCACCGAAGCCGGCCTTTCGATTACCTCCCCGGCGGCAATCCGGCTGATCGTCTTTTCGTCGAGTACCCTGATGCCCATCTAATCCTTATCTTACACGGTATCGTGTACGCTGTCAAGTGATTTTCTACCAGTTTAACCTTTTGTTCGGAGCGAGTCAAAAGAGGATTATTTATGTCCCGCCGCGCCCGCCCGATAAGGAAAAGAGGGGCTGATGCCTTTCCCG
>JASFHJ010000232.1:0-3430 GCA_050123255.1 Dehalococcoidia bacterium | reverse complement strand
TGTCTTGCCGCTCTGGGGCAGCCCTATGATGCCGATGTTAATACTCATCTGTATCTCTTTCCGAGGCTGAAGTGAGTATCAACGCCCCTTTTTCACCAGGTCGCGGGATTTCTTGACCGCCAGTTCCCTTTCGTCGGTGGGCAATTTGTCGTTGGCGGCCAGGTGAAGGAGAATCAGCAGCGCTTCGTGAGTATCCATCTCCGCCAGTTGGCTGATGGCTTGATTCCTCATTTTCTTATCCAGCTGCATATCCGTGGCAATATCGGATAGTTTTTTCAGTTCACCAACCGGGTTCAGGTCTTCGAGACTTTCAGACATAATGACTCACCTCTCGATTTACAGTGTTTCCGGGGACGGCAAGACTCTCTTGATGCGATTATTCCCTAATACGGGGATTTTGTCAACCTTACCCGGCAGGCCGGCTTGTGGTAAAATGGAGTAATCTTTAATCATGGGGATTCGGTAGTTGCTGCACGTATTCATTGGAGAGGATGATTTTTCCATCCGGGAAGCGCTGGAGGAAATTAAAACCGCTATCGGGGATGCTGCCGCGCTTTTGACCAATACCACCATGCTCGATGGAGCCCAGGTGAGTATCGAGCAACTCAAGAACGCCTGCGAGACGGTACCTTTTCTGGCGGATAAACGCCTGGTGATAGTCGAAGGACTACTCCGTCGCTTTGAACCGGCCGGAAAGTCGAACCGAAAAAAGTCGAAAAAAAACGAAAACGGCCCGGAATACCGTGCTTTCTCGGAACTGGCGGGACAACTTCCCGAATTTACCGAACTGGTCATCGTCGATGGCAGGGTAAACAGCCGGAATCCGCTGCTGGCCGAACTCACCAGGATTGCCCGGGTAAGGTCTTTCCCGGTGCTGAAAGAACCGCAGTTAAAACAGTGGATTACCCGGCGGATGAACCAAAGCGGCAGTGATATCTCCCCGGCGGCGGTCAATGCCCTGGTAAGGTTCGTCGGCAACGACCTGTGGTTGATGTCCAACGAAATAGCCAAGCTGTTTTCGTATGCCGGGGGACGCCGTATCGAAGAAGAAGACATCAAGGCTGTGGTCAGCAACGCCCAGGATGCCAGCGTATTTGCCCTGGTGGACGCTATCGTTGAGTCCCGAACTCGCACCGCCCAGGTACTTTTACAGAACTTGTTAAGACAGGGAGCCGCTCCTGCCCAGATATTGACGATGATTGCCCGGCAGGTACGGATAATTTTCCAGATCAGGGAAATGAGGAGTCTGAAAAAAACACGGGCAGAGATCCAGAGCAAGCTGGGATTGACGCACGATTTTGTCCTGCGCAAGGCATGGGAACAGGCGGACAAGTATACGCCGTCGCGGCTTAAAGAAGTATATCACCGCCTGCTGGATACGGATATCGCTATCAAGACGGGTAAATACGAAGGCGATCTGGCTCTGGATATTCTCATAGCCGAACTCGGACAGAGACAACCCGCGCGGTCTTGAAAAATAGGGCAGATTGGATAGATTAGTATTAATATGACGGCGCATAATGAATCACCTGTCCTGGCAGTCGACATCGGCGGCTCCAAGATACTGACGGCTGTCTTCTCCGGCAGTGGTGAAATGCAGTCGAAGAAAGTTACCAGAACTGTCGCCGGTGAGGGCGTCGACACGGTCGTGGAGAGGCTTTGCCGGGCGATAAATGAGCATTTGGTCGAAGAAAATCTTCTCCCCTCCGCTCTTACCGGAATCGGCATCGCCTGTGCGGGTGGTGTTGACCCGGAAAGGGGAGTGGTGGTAACGCCTTCGCCCAATCTGCCGGGATGGTATGACGTCCCGCTGAGGGAGATAATCGAAAAGAGATTCGGGGCGAGAGCTTTCGTGCTGAACGACGCCAGTGCCGCCGCCCTGGGAGAGCAACGGCATGGAGCCGGAAAGGACGTTGATAACCTTGTCTTAATTACTCTGGGGACGGGCATCGGCGGCGGTATAATTATCGACGGTAAACTCTACCAGGGGGCTGCCGGCGGCGCCGGTGAAATAGGGCATATGACGGTTGATGTAAGCGGCCCGGACTGCGATTGCGGTAATACCGGCTGCCTGGAGGTACTCGCTTCCGGGAAAGCGATTGCCCGGGAAGCCGTCCGGCGTATCGATAACGGTGAAAGCTCGTTATTGGTTGAGATGGTAAATGGTAAAATTGAGGACATAACTGCCGAAGACGTTGTCGATGCTGAGAGAGAGGGCGACCTACTGGCCGGGGAGGTTCTGACGGGAGCTTCTCACTATCTGGGGGTAGGGCTGGTAAATATAGTAAATATATTTAATCCGGAGATGATAATTATCGGCGGGGGGCTGGCGGAAACCGGCGACTTGTTGCTTGGCCTGGCTAAAGAGATCGTCGATAAAAGGGCTTATGGTATATCCGCCCGGTCGGTTCGGATAGTCACCGCCGCGCTCGGTAACGAAGCCGGCGTTTACGGTGCGGCTGTTTACGCTAACGAACACATCGTCAGGAGGATGGCATGAAAGTAAGAAAAGCGGTTATTGTTGCAGCGGGATGGGGGACCCGGTTCCTGCCGGCTACCCGGTCGGTGCCCAAAGAAATGCTGCCGCTGGTGGATAAGCCCGTTATTCAATATGACGTTGAAGAAGCATTGAATTCAGGTATCGAACAGATAATCATTATCACCGCTCGTGGCAAACAGGCTATGGAAGATTACTTTGATGCCTGTCCCGAACTGGAACGTTATCTGGAAATAAAGGGTGATAATCAATTACTGGACAGGATGAGGGAATTATCCGGCATGGTCGATATCACCTATATCCGGCAGAAGGAGCAGAAAGGTATCGGTCACGCTGTCAATATGGCTAAGGATATCGTGGGGAAGGAACCGTTCGCGGTAATGCTCCCCGATGATATTATCGATAGCCCGGTGCCCACCCTGAAAAGCATGATGGATATCTACGAAAAGCATAATGGCGGTGTGATTGCCGTGGAGAAGGTCGGCGACGAGGATACCCGGAAATACGGTATCATCGACCCCGAGCCCGTCAGTGACCGTGTATACAGGATACTGGGGATGGTGGAAAAGCCGGAACCTTCCGAGGCGCCGTCACGACTGGGTATCGTCGGCCGGTACATTCTTCCCCCGGAAACCTTCGATGCTATTTCCAGAACGCCGCCGGGCAAGAATAATGAGATACAGATAACCGATTCTATTCGCCTTTTGCTGGAAGACCACCCGTTTTATGCCTACGAGCTGGAAGGAACCCGGTTCGATACCGGCAACCCGCTGGGGTGGCTGAAAGCCAACGTGTCTCTGGCCCTGAAACGGGAGGACCTGGGACCGGAGCTGAGGAAGTACCTGGAAGATATTCTTTAGTTTCATGATTGACAGTTTGAGTCCCGTGAACCTAAAATTACAGGTAAGTTAATACTGGAGTTTTATGTGAAAA
>JASFHJ010000231.1:0-3444 GCA_050123255.1 Dehalococcoidia bacterium | reverse complement strand
AGTGCGGGACGGCATTTCCGCTTTACTGGCCCTCGCCGGGGATATAGACGTGGTGGGTGAGGCTACCAACGGCAACGAAGCCCTGAAGATGGCGACCAAGCTCAAGCCGGACGTGGTATTGATGGATATCGCCATGCCGATAATGGGCGGACTGGAGGCTACCCGCCGCATCAGCAGGGAACTGCCCGATACCAAAGTACTGGTGGTGACCCAGCACGACGATAAGGAATACGTATTTCCCGTCATCGAGTCCGGCGCCTCGGGGCTTATCAGCAAAGCCGGGGCATCTTCGGAGTTAGCCGAAGGCATCCGGGCGGTCTACCGGGGCGACTCCTTCCTGTCGCCCTCCGTTGCCAAACTTCTGGTAGAGAATTATCAGCAGACCGCCGGCGATAGAGTTCAGCAGGATCCGTATAACCAGCTAACGGAACGCGAACGGGAGATACTCAAGCTGCTGGCGGAAGGATTCAGCTCCCAGGAAATCGCTGATATGCTGGTTATCACCCGGAAAACCGTAGAAGGCCACAAAACAAACCTGATGGCGAAACTGGGCATTCATAATAAAATCGACCTCGTGAAATACGCCCTCCGCCGGGGCATCATCAGCATCTAGAAATATACTGCAGTTCCACGCTTTTCTCCTGTTCAACTAGCAACCAGTTGAATGTTTTTACCCCGCTTTACCGGGGGTATTTCCCGTGAGAATCAGGGTTCTAAACGCCTGCCATCGGGGTAAAAACCCCGTTCATATTCGCCGAGACACGTTATAAAGTATGGTTTATAGGAATTTCACGTTGAAGGAGGAATCATGGAACAGACGTATAAAATCCTGATCGTGGATGATGAAGCAGAATTTATCGATTCGTTAAAAAGCACCCTGGAAAAATCGAGCTACCAGGTCTTTTGCGCCGGTGACCGAGGTGAGGCTGAATCTGCCGTCCGCCAGCATGAACCCGATATGATAGTGATTGGAACCATCATGCCGAGGGGGGATGCCTTCCTGTTTCACAAGTGGTTGAAGCAGACGCTCGGGTTCAGTAATCTGCCCATAATGGTTATCAATGCGGCTCCGGAACACCAGCTTACCAAGGGATGGCGGCGTGACGAAGGTATGCAATGTGATGCCGAAGACCTGCTGGCTAAACCTGTGGAAACGGAAGCGCTGGTTCCGCGTATCCAGAAATTGCTCGACAGGACCACCAGGAAAATCCGCATCTTGATTGTGGATGACCATTCGGTGGTCAGGGACGGTATCAGGTCGGTTATCAGCCTCCAGCGGGACATGCAGGTTATCGGTGAGGCGGTTAACGGTAAGGAAGCCCTGGAAAAATCAACGGAGCTTATCCCCGATGTCGTCGTCATGGACATCGTTATGCCGGTGATGAACGGACTGGATGCCGCCCGGGAAATCTGTAAGAAAGACCAGCCGACCAAGGTGTTGATGCTGACGCAATACGATGATGAAGAGAACATGCTGGCCAGCCGGCAGGTGGGGGCGGTGGGATTTATCCCCAAAGCCGCCGCCAGCTCGCAGCTTTTGACCGGGATAAGGTCGGTTGCCAGGGGTGACGAATCCTGGATTAAGTCTCTTCAACCTCATTGATATATTAGCGGAGTGAACGCGTGGAAGCTATCACGATAACGCTAAACGGAGTAGAAGTCAGCGGGTATCCGGACACGACTATCCTGGATCTGGCGGAAGAGCTCGGGGTTAAGATACCCACCCTCTGCCACGACCCGAACCTGGCTTCGACCGGCGCCTGCCGTTTGTGCCTGGTCGAAGATGAAAGAAACGGAGCGCTGCTGGCTTCCTGTGTGACGGTCATTACTCCGGGGATGAACATTAATACCAACTCGCCACGGGTGGTCGAACACCGTAAAAAAATCCTCAAGCTTTTACTGGCCAGTCACCCAGATTCCTGTCTAATCTGTGACAAAGGCAATCGCTGTAAGCTGCGTACTCTCGCCGCCGAGATGGGTGTCGGTTTTAACGAATTCCTGAGAATCCCGCAGTACGATGTTATCCAGGAGGTCAATCCCTTCATAGAGCGCGACATGTCCAAGTGCGTAATGTGCGGCAAGTGCATCCGCGCCGATCAGGAGCTCGTTGTGGAGGGGGCCATCGATTATATCCACCGGGGCAGCCTGGTAAAAACCGCTACCCTGAACGAAGTCCCCCTGGAGAAATCCGACTGCACTTTTTGCGGAACCTGCGTGGCTATCTGTCCCACCGGCGCCCTGATGGAAAAAGACAGGGTTTATTCCGGTACTGCCACCCGGACGGTAAGTACGGTATGTCCCTATTGTGGCTGCGGCTGTAACCTGATTCTGGGTGTCAAGGACGGTAAGGTGGTGCAGTCCGCTCCGGCTCAGGACAGCCCGGTAAATCCCGGTACGCTTTGTGTACGCGGCAGCTACGGGTGGGATTTCATCAACAGCAGCGATAGGCTAACGACTCCGCTGATCAAGGAGAATGGCGAGTTCCGTGACGCTACCTGGGAAGAGGTGTTCCCTTACGTATCGGAAAAACTGAAGGGCATCAAAGAATCTCATGGTCCCGACTCGCTGGCGGTTCTGGGCTCGTCCAGGTGCACCAATGAAGAGAATTACCTGCTACAGAGATTTACCCGGAGCATTCTCGGGACCAACAATATCGACAACGGCAGCCGGCTCTACAGCGCCGCTAGCCTGGCCGGACTTGGCGCATCGATAGGTTATGCTGGTACGACGGGTTCCTTCGAGATGCTGGAGCGGTCGCAGGCAATCATGGTCATCGGCGCCAATCCGGAAATATCCGCTCCGGCGGTGGCTTATGCCATAAAACGGGCGGTGAAATACGGCGGGGCGGAACTTTGTGTTATCGACCCCCGCTGTACGCCGCTGTCAGGTTTTACCAGGCTTTGGCTCCGGCCGGAACTCGGCACGGATATCGCCCTGCTCAACGGGCTGGCAAAAGTAATCATCGATAACGGGAAATTCGACATGGAATTCGTCTCGCGTATGACGGATAACTATGACGCCTGGATAAAAAGCCTGGTAAAATACACACCCGAATACGTAGAGAAGGTGACCGGGATTTCCCGTCAAGATATCCGGCAGCTAGCCCGGTTGCTTACCGACGCCGAAGGATTGGCTATCGTCTATGGCAACGGTATTACTCAATACGACACCGGCACCGATACCGTCAGTGCCGTGGCCAACCTGGCGATGCTCACCGGTAATGTCGGCGGGAAGGGCGGTATTTTTGCCCTGCAGCGTGAAAATAACGCCCGCGGCTCCGGCGACATGGGGGCTTCGCCCGATTATCTCCCCGGTTATTTGAGTGTCGATGACGCGTCAAACCGTCATGTATTCGAATCCAGGTGGAACGGTGAATTGCCGGTAAAAGCCGGATACAGCGCCCTGGAGATGCTGGCGAAAGCTCGCGGGGGAAAGGTCAAGGGT
>JASFHJ010000230.1:0-3449 GCA_050123255.1 Dehalococcoidia bacterium | reverse complement strand
CGAAGGTCCCTGCGCCTGCCCGACCGAAGAGATGGATCCGCGCTGGGCCAAGCTGACGCAACTGAAGTAAAATCCGGATGAACAATCCCGAAGATTGGAGTAAATGATGGGAGCCTTACCAAAACAAAAAAAGAGCAAATCGCGGGGTGGTCATCGGCTCAGCCACAGCGCCCTGAAAGCCCCGGCGTACGTGGAATGTCCCCAGTGCCACGACCTCAAATTACCGCATCATGCCTGCCCTACCTGCGGGACCTATAACGGTCGCGAGGTTGTAGATGTCGAAAAACGCAAGAAAGCCTCCGGTTAGAAATAACCAATCGATAAAGGAGATTTTCAGATATGACCAAAGCAGCCTGGGTATTTCCCGGTCAGGGATCTCAATCGGTGGGCATGGGAAAGGACCTCTACGACAGCCTGGCTACGGTCAGGGCTATCTTCGAGCAAGCCGATGAAGCACTGGGAATTGCCTTAACCAGGCTTTGTTTCGAAGGACCCGAGGACGAATTAACCCAGACAATCAATGCCCAGCCGGCCCTGGTAGTCGCCAGCTATGCCTGCCTGGAAGCTACCCGGGAGATAGCCGGGAAAGCCCTGCCGCCGGCTTCCTATCTGGCCGGTCACAGTCTGGGAGAATATACCGCCCTGGCGGTCGCCGGGGTATTTGACTTTACCACGGCGGTACGCCTGGCTCGTGAAAGAGGACGGCTGATGCACGAAGCCGGTCAGATGCAGAGAGGGAGTATGGCGGCGATTCTCGGTCTTGACGAAGCGCTAGTCACTGAAATCTGCCGGAAAACCGGCACCGTCATGGCAAACATCAATTGCCCGGGACAGATCGTTATCAGCGGTGCCGCCGATAATATCGCCAGAGCCATGGAAATGGCATCCGAAGCCGGCGCCAAACGGGCTATCGAGTTACAGGTTAGCGGCGCTTTCCACTCTCCCCTGATGAAACCTGCCGTGGAGGGATTGAGCAAATACCTCGATGAAATAGACTACAAACCCCCGGCTATACCGGTCATCGCCAATATGACCGGCGAACCCTTAACCACTGCTGACGAGGTTAAAACGGAACTCCGCAACCAGCTGACCAATCCGGTACAATGGCAGCGTACTGTTGAATATATCTATAATCGGGGAGTGCCTACCTTTATCGAAATAGGGCCCGGCCAGGTACTAACCGGTCTCGTTAAAAGAATCAACAAGGAAGCCCGGACGATCAACCTGAATACATTGGAGTCCATCAAAACCCTGGCAACTGAATAAATCGGGAGTATCACCATGGATCTTACCGACAGAGTAGCTATCGTTACCGGCAGCGCCCGGGGAATCGGCCGTGAAATCGCCCTGAAGCTGGCCGAGGTCGGCGCCGATATCGTCGTCAATGATATAGAGTCCGCCGCCGAGCCGCTGGATAAAGTCGCCGGGGAAATCAGGGATCTCAACCGAAAATGCCTGATGGTAACGGCCGACGTCAGTTCATCGACCGATGTGGACCGCCTCATCGATACCGCCGTTAAAGAAATGGGGAAAGTCGACATACTGGTCAATAACGCCGGGGTTACCCGTGACAATCTGCTGATGAAGATGTCCGACGAGGAATGGGATACGGTGATGAATATCGACCTCAAGAGCGCCTTCCTCTGCACCCGGGCGGTGATCAGGCATATGCTCCGGCAGCGCTCGGGGAGGATTATCAGTATCGCCAGCGTGGTGGGCATGATCGGGAACGCCGGACAGGCGAATTATTCCTCCGCCAAAGCCGGTATCATAGGATTCACCAAGTCTATCGCCAAAGAGGTGGGCTCGCGCGGTATTACCGTCAACGCCATCGCTCCGGGGTATATCCAGACTAAAATGACCGAACAGCTCAGCGAAGAGCAAACGAAGGAAATGCTCAAGCATATACCCCTCGCCAGCCTGGGAACGCCGCGTGATGTAGCCGAGGCGGTGGCTTTTCTGGCTTCCGACGAAGCCCGGTATATCACCGGTCATGTCCTCAACGTTGACGGCGGCATGGCCGGCGTGTAGTTAAATATCCTGTCCTATCTGACAATTATCTTCTGAAATTCTCTAACAGCAAGGTTCCGCTGTTGCTATTTCCAGCGGAAATACATCCACCACATCCACCACCAGAGCCAGCCGGGACGGGTGGTAAATCTGCATTCCGCGCCGTATACGGTGGTATCACCCACCGCTTTAGCCCGGAAATAATAGGTGGTGCAAGGGGATAAACCGAGAAGATGTGTTTTAAAGTATCCCGGACCCGTCTTTACCTGCGGCGCTGTCCAACAGGCGTAAGCAGTCGGGTCGACGGCGTGTGATACCGTATCCCAGCCGAAACTTACCTGTACCGACGATGCCGTTCCTAAATCAGCCAGGTAGCCGCGGAGGGTCGCCTGTGTCATCCCAACCCCGCTAGCGCACCAGGTATATACAACGGGATCCGAGACTATATTCACCGTGAGAGTTACTTCAGCGGTACTCTCATCAGCCTGTATAATATCGGGACTTAATACCACAAGTAGTAGACATATCAGTATAGCGATAGTAATCCCGCGAATCTTTAGTAATACCGTTTTTTCCTCCTGGACATGCTTATGGCAAGTATTACCAGCCCCAGGAACACCACAGCCGCCGCGATAATAATTACCAGGTTAGTGGACAGGCCCTCAATGCCACCAAGGAATGATGAGGAATCGGACTCCTCGGCTGGCGGTGGGGCTGAGGACACGTCGGTTATCTCTTCGCTCACGTCAGTACTTTCAGCCAGGGTACCCGTCTCCGGTTCCGGGGCTACGACAGGTAGCGGCTGGCCTTCGACGATGTTGGTTATGGTTGCTTTAATTTTAACGGCAACTGCCACCGTTTCGCCGCTCAAACCCATGAAGCGTATGTAACCATCGTACACCTGCGAGCCGAGTGACTCATCTCCGAAGATAGTGAGTTGGACATCTTCTGGTTCGGACAAGGCATCCACATTGAGCACTTCCGGCTCTATTTGGAGGGGAATATCCACCAGACTTACCTGTACGTCACCACTGAAATAATGTACCTGTACATCTGCTGTGGCGCTGCCATCGCCGAGGACTTCGATCTCCACATGGCTGGGACTGACGCCCAGGCTGGCTGCCAGTGCCGTACCACCAACTGCCAGAGTCAGTATTAATACTGTAGATAGAATTACCAATTTCTTCATTTTTACCTCATATTAGGGAAAGATGGGGGAGCAGCTTTTCAGATTATACCACCCCATACCACTCCCCCATTTACCAACGGATTATCTTATGGTGCCGTTGCTTCAAAAACAAGCTGGGCGGTTTCAGCGCCACCGGGTGAGTAGGAAGGAGGCACCACCAGTTGGGTAGTGCGATTCGCTTGAGTGTTAATCGCCAGATCATTGACAACATAGTCAATAAATTCAGGCACAACTACTATACCCGGAGTTT
>JASFHJ010000229.1:0-3455 GCA_050123255.1 Dehalococcoidia bacterium | reverse complement strand
CCTTCTGGTGGGGATATCGCCCAACTATGTGATGTTTCTCGCCTTCCTGATGTTGATGGGGATATTATCCGGGGGCTATCACCCGGCTGCCACGCCGCTGATTTCGGCTTCCGTCGAACCTCGGCATCGGGGCAAAGCCCTGGGTTTTCATCTGGTCGGTGGTAATGCCGCCTTCTTTATTACCCCGATTATCGCCGCCGGCATACTCGGCGCGTTCGGAGAGGAGAGTGGCTGGCGGTATTCGTATCTTATACTGGCGATACCGACGGTGGTCTTCGGACTGATTTTCCTGCTTTATCTTACTAAACGTGGCGGTAAAGCCCACGTTGCTTCGGTCAAGCAGCAAATACAAGAAGAAAAACCACCTCAACCCGGTTACAAGCGGCGCCTGATTGCTTTCCTGGTAATGATGGTCGTCGGCGGGGGTATCGGTATGTCGGTACTGCCCTTCCTTGTCCTTTATATGACCGATGAACTGGGAGCATCCGAGACCACTGCCGCCGGTTTAATGTCGATTGTGTTTTCCGCCGGGCTCTGGGGAGGGCCTGTCGGCGGTTTCATCTCCGATAAGGTCGGTTCCGTCAGGGTTATCATTATAACCGGTGTATTATCCGGGCTGTTTATATTTGCCTTCAAGTGGGTTGAATTGGGATTCGGCCTTTATCTGGTACTATTTATCCACGGCGTCAACATGGCGCTGCGGATGCCGGTGACGGAAGTCTTTATCATGACCCAGGCTCCGGCGAAACACCGCTCCAAGATATTCGGTGTATATTACTCCACGATGCAGTACACCAACGCTATCTTTGCCATACCCGGGGGCTATCTCCTGGATAAATTCGGCTTCGATACAATGTTTACGGTAGCGGCTATCGGGATATCGGCTACGGCTATTATCACGGCGTTCTTCATCTACGATGCTAAAGACCATTATAACGCTGAAACGAGTGACGAAGTAATAGGCTAGCTTTCTTCCGCGCTGTCGATCAGATTTTCCCCGTATTCCAGCAACACTCTCTGTCTTTCCGCCGGTATATCTTTGGAGTCGAGGTATGCCTTCAGAGCTTCCAGGGGCGCTATCTCCTCGGCGTTACGTTCGCCCATCCTCAGCCGGGTTTCCCGCTGAATGTCCTGGGCGATGGTGAAATAAGCGGCTTCCTTGAGAGCCTCCCGGATTTCATTGCCGCTTAGCTGGCCCTGGATTTGAGCCGGCAGCGTAACATTAAGACGTACGATAGCGTCCTTAATTTTCTCCTGCTGTGCCGAGACGGTATTCAACAACGTCGCTGTCGGGTTGATATCATCAGCCTCCAGCTCAACCTTCAGGGTGAGGAAATCACGGGCTTTCACGGAGTGAAATTCAAAGGATACCCGCCTGTCGCCGCCGGTCCCGGACTCTATATCGATAACGTAAAATCCCTTTTCATCGTTCTCCTCACCGAAGTCCACCCGTTCCAGGCTGCCGGAATAGACCACCGGCGGATTTTCATTGAGTACCTGCTGCTTGTGGATATGCCCCAGCGCCACGTAGTCGAAAGCCGGCAGGGCGACGTTGCTGAGCAGCAGGGTGTGCTCCTGACCGATGGACATCATGCTCTCCGAACCCACCTTCGAGCCGGTTACCCAGACATGCGCCGCCAGTATCGCCGGTATTCCGGGATCCAGTTTTTCAACGAGGCTGGAGATAATATTCGTCAGCGTCTCCTGGAGTTTTTGCGTTATCTCCGGCAGAGTAAGGTTTCTTATTTCGTCGCGGTTCAGCAGGGCGCTGCGCCGGAGCCAGGGGAGAGAGACGATTTGTATATTCCCGCCGGCAGTGTTGATGGTATGAACATCGGGGCGGTTGGCGACGTAGACGTTCTTCACCGCCAGAGTATCGAATATTTCCGTGGCCGTTGCCCTCCCCACGGCGTTGGGCATATCGTGGTTGCCGGTAAGCAGGAACACCGGAATATCACCAGTTGCCAGCCGGTTTATGCGTTTGGCGAACTCCCGCTGCTGTGTCTGGCTGGGTTCGCGTGTCTTGTAGGCGTCACCGCAGAACAGCACCAGGTCTGCTTTGTTTTCCAGGGCGTAATCGACCAGCTGGTCAAAAGCCGTGAGAAAATCGATTAACCTTGTGGAAAGCCCGGTGGCGGGATCTATTTTCCCGTAATTCTCCACGCCCAGGTGGAGGTCGGCAAAGTGGATTATTTTCACGCCTTCTTCCCTTTCTGGTAACTTCTAGCCGCTTCCAGGTAGGCAGTAATCAGCGGATGGCGGCTATTTTCCCCGCAGGCAAGCTGGGGCAGGAATCCGGTAGTGATATAAAAATAATTTTTAGGAAATTCTACTATACCGGCTGTTCCGTTTTCTTTGACGCCGCCAATCCTGCCGCCGTATTTTTCCAGCGTTTCCGTGTAATCGGGATTGAGTTCAAAGTTGCAGGAATGGGGCTCCTCTATCTCTGTTTGTCCGTAAATCCTGTGGGAATGGGTATCCGGTTTAATTTTGATTTTCAATTTACCCCAGAGTCGCGGGGCTCCTTCCGGTCTTGTTTCCACCGGGCAGGTAGCCAGGATAAACAAAGGACTGGATATATCGGGATTATATTCCGCGTGTCCTACGTCTTCCTCTCCGGCGACATTCATCATATACTCTAACAGAGCGTGCTGGTAACCGCCTCAGGTACCGATAAGCGGTATGTTCATCTCCCGGGCGGTACGGATACCTCTTAAAGCGCCGGACATACTGCGGTAGGGACTGCCCGGGCCTATCCAGATGCCGTCATAAGGTTGCAGCCGTTCCCGGCTGTTATCGACCAGGAAAGAGGGGGTCGGCAGCCAGGTGATATTAACGGTAGTGGATACCCCGGCGGCGGTGTGCCTTAATGCGTCGTTGGTGGCCCGGTGGGAGGGACGGCTTTTTTCGTAATCACCGATAACCCCGATTGATAAAGTCTGGCTCATATTGTCCCTCAAGAGTTATTTTACCAGATTCAGCACTTCCCGCAAGTACGATATTCTGGGGCCTTCCCAGTCTTCTTCGCGCTCCACGAACTGGTATTCGCCTTCATCCGGGTCGCGTATCAACACCGGAAACATGCCCATTTCTCTGGCTCCGGTGAGTTCCCCGCTGCCCCCGTCCCCGACGAAAATACAGTCCTGCGGCTGGACATCGAGTCGCCGGATGGTAATGCGGTAGATTTCCGGGTCGGGCTTCTTGGTCAATACCTCGCAGGAAAAAACGGTAGCGTCAAAAACTCCGGCGAACTCCGTTTCTTCCCAGACCATGGGGATATCGCCGGTACAGTCGCTGATAAGACCGGTCTTTAATCTCAGAGATTGCAGTTTCTTAAGAGTGACTATGGCATCCGGGCGGGGTTTCAGGCTGCGTAACGTGTAATCCAGCCGGATACTCGCCGCCTTTTCCACCATGTTGTCGTCAATATCGATATTAAGCTTTTCACAGATATA
>JASFHJ010000228.1:0-3463 GCA_050123255.1 Dehalococcoidia bacterium | reverse complement strand
GGCAGCCCACGGCATCGACATTGAAAGCCAGCGACTGGCCTTTCCGGATTTTGTCCAGCCCTCCGATAACGCACCGCGGCACCATCCCCGGCATTACTCTTTCGGCGGTTCCCGGATCATCAGAGTAGTAAAAGGTGATGGGTAACTCGGCCCCGTTGAAATATTTTTTCCAGAGCTTGAGGAATTTTTCTTTGATAGCCATGTCCATTTTACCTTACCTCCTGATTATTCCTTCGGTGAAAGCTTTATCGAGTATTTCGTTTTTCGTTTCTTCCGGTGTCATCCTGCTGTTATCTATTACCAGGCCTGTACCGCACAGTTCTTCTTTTATTTCGTCGTACCTGCTGGTATGCAGGTGGGCTATCGTTTTCTCAAGACGTTGGTTATCGCGTTCCCGGGCGATTGCTGGCGAAGGCAGCAGAACGACCATCGCCACGGGACTTGATGTGATATGAGATAAAAGGTAGCCCAGATATCTACGCGTGGAAATACAGGTTTCCAGAACCGGGAAAAATCCGCACTGGTAAAAACTGTCGGCCAGGAGAGCCATGTTTCTAAACCTCAGCATTAACTGGCGTTCTACCTCATCTTCAGGTTTTCCCGGCGGGTGAATTCTGCCTCCCACCACCAGGTTATGGATTTCATCACCATCGATGTGGGCGCCTTTCGGGGAATCGGTGGCTATCATTCTGGCAACCGTGGTTTTCCCTGAACCAGGTGCTCCGTTGATAAAAAGAATCCCCGGTGGTAAATATTCATTACTTTCATTTATCATGGTTACAATAGCTTTTTACTGTAGAAAACAAGGTCGTACGTACCGATTTCTCCCCGGCCCGTCTTTGTGAAACCGGCTTTTTCATAAAGGTTTTGGGCTGGAAGATTGTCCGCCAGCGTGTCCATGCAGAGTTCGGAATAGCCCAGTTCCCTGGCTCTTTCGATTAGTGCGGCTAACATCTTCTCCCCGTATCCCTGACCCTGGTAGTCCCGGCGTATCCTGATGCGCTTGATTTCACCGCAGGTTTGGGAATATTTGCTTATAGCCCCTATCGCTATAATTTCGTCTTCTATCGTGCCGATTATAAAATCTCCGTTGTTCTTGATGTACGCGCCTTCTATGTCATCCATGTCTGCATCGGTAAAAGGGTTGTCCGGTCTCTCCGGGTCCGGGTCTATCTGTTCTACTCCGGCGTAATGCAGCGACTTCACGGTTTCGAAGTCCTGCGGCTGGTAGCGTCTTATCTGCATATCGGTTCTCTTCTTTCTGTATATTCCTTAGAATAAAAACGGGCATACCTCTCTTGAAGGATTTCTCCGAGGTATGCCCGTTGCTTTCTGACTGGTTCCGGTTACAATTAGTTTATTCTTCTATACTCGGGTGAGAAAAACAGGTCGTGGAAGAGGATTGGTTTCTTGGGGTCGTTGATTTTCTTGAAATTCAGGGGACAGTGATACAGTCCGGCCGGGACGTAAATCATGGTGGCTTCGGTGATGACGAATTTATGAAGCTCTTTACCGTCCAGGCTCAGGGTAAGTTCAACTTCACCGCCCAGGTCGGGCATGTTGGTGAGGTCGCCGCCGGCGAAGATGAGAAACTGGTCGAAATCGTGAGCGTGATTATCGGTCACCATTTCGAATGGTTCGGTGATTGCCCACCAGCTCATCGAGAAATCTCTCCCCCCGAAATCCTTATCGCTGTGCAGTCCCAGTCGCGGCGCGGATACTTCGGGATGCGGTGTCTCCGAGGTTACTACTCCTTTGCGGATATATTTTTCCAGGTCAACTCTTGCCATGTGCCGTTCTCCTTTCACATATAGATAATATGTAAAAATGATGTATCGTAAAGTATACTTACATAACCTGATATTTGCAAGTAATCAGGCCCGGGCACCGGCTTTCACTTTTTCGTAAAGGTCGTAGCTTTCTTTGATCATCTCGCGGATGGGTAGTTCGTAAGGGCACCTGGCTTCGCATTCACCGCACTCGATACAGGTGAGGGATTTCTCCATCGCTTGGGGTATCCATCCCTTGAGGTACCAGTCCGGCGGCAGACGCTTCACAAAAGAAGGGAAGGTCATCAGCATGGAAATGGGTATTCCCTGCTGGCAGGGCTGGCAGTAGTCGCAGCGACGGCAAAAGCGCGTCCCCAGTTCGTCCCGCATCTCCTGCATTTTCTGCACTTCGGCGGCAGTCATCTCGTGGGGACCGTTGTAGATACCGACGATTTCCTCTATCTCGTGTGCTTTCTCGATACCGGGGATGATGACCATGTCCGGGAAACGGAAGAGATATTTAAAAGCTATGGTGGCATTGTCCAGCATGCCGCCGGCCATCGGCTTCATGTTGATGAATCCCACGTCATGTTCTTTGCAAAGAGGCAGCAGGTCTTCGGCGGGTTCGCAGGTAATGAAGTTGAAGGGAAACATCATCGTTTCAAAGCGTCCGGACTTCACCTGCAGTTTGGCGAGGTCGATCTGGTGGGAAGTGATGCCGATATGCCGGATTTTCCCCGCTTTTTTAGCGTTTTCAAAAACAGCGTATAGTTCGCTTTCCGGTTCGAGTATCTTATCCATGGTTGCCTGGTCATTGACGCAGTGGAACTGATAAAGGTCTATGTAATCGGTACCGAGTCTTTCCAGGCTCAGGTCGAGATGCTTTTCTATCTCCCCGGCGGTGCGCGCCCCGGTCTTGGTGGCGATATACACGTTATTGCGGCGTCTCTTGACAGCTTTGCCGATGCGTTCCTCGCTGACCGTATACCCGTTGGCGGTATCTATGAAGTTTATCCCCAAATCGATGCACCGCTGCACGACCTTCACCGCCTCGCTTTCGGCGAGTCGCTGTATGGGTATCCCCCCGAATCCAATCCGGGTTACCGTCATACCGGTTTTACCGAGTCGAATTTTCTCCAATGGCTTTCTCCTTTTAGCTTGAATCCGCCGGCTTGCCGGACTCGATACGGGCTTTCAGCGCCCGGTAGAATTCTTCCGGATTTTTGCCTATTGACAGTTCTTCCATGGGGCACATTCTTTTCCCATCCGGCCGGGTTATGTAGGGGGAGGTCTCGGTGAAGTGATAGGTGATGCCGTATTTTTCCAGGGTTTTAATGGCGAGTTCGCTGCCCAGGGGACTCCATACCTCTCTGGCGCCGGCTTTCACCGAGAGCAGGGCGGCGGCATTGCCGATGACTTTATCAAAAACGGTTATGTCTTTATGCTGCGATGCCGGTCCGTCGAGGTAACCCACCAGGGGCAGCAGGCGCTCTTTATCGGATGAATAGATAAGGTTTTCGCCTTCATAAACGCGGAGAGTGTCCTGGCTTGACATAAAATGGTCGAACAGCTCTTTATACATATAATCTGATACCTGTATCCGGGTGTGGAGTAACCGGCTCCAGCTTTATACCGATATATTGGAACGGTTCTAAAGACTATATTATCTTTCTGTATACCAAATGTCAAAGAAT
>JASFHJ010000227.1:0-3467 GCA_050123255.1 Dehalococcoidia bacterium | reverse complement strand
CCCGGATATGCCCCTGGACCGTGCGTCCATGTTATCCTGCGGTGTCATCACCGGATTCGGTGCCGTGGTGAATCGCGCCAGGGTAGAGGTGATGAGCTCCTGCGTCATCATGGGGGTAGGGGGCGTCGGGCTTAACGCCGTACAGGGTGCCGCTATCTCCGGGGCTTATCCGGTGATTGCCGTCGATATCAACGAGGCTAAGCTGGAAGCCGCCAAAACGTTCGGGGCGACCCATACCATTAATTCCAAAAATGCTGATGCCGGTGAAGCGGTAAGAAACCTGACCCACGGCCGGGGCGCCGATTACGTTTTCATCACCGTGGGCAGCACCGCCGTCATCGAGCAGGGATTCATGCTTTCCGGGCCGCGGGGTATGACGGTCATCGTCGGTCTGCCCGGTATGGAAGATAATCTTAACCTGGCGCCGTTCTTTTTCATCAAGGACGAACGCATGCTAACGGGCAGCTACATGGGTACGACCCAGCTGCAAACGCAGGTTACCCATCTGGTCGAGCTTTATCAGGCCGGTAAGTACAAGCTGGACGAGCTTATCACCGATTATTATCCGCTGGAAAGCATCAACGAGGCCATCGAGGCAGTGGAGAGGGGAGAGGCGTTACGGAACATTATCGTGTTCTAGGGAACGTTTGTCATTGCGAGCGGAGCGAAGCAATCTCTCTTACGGGAACCTGGTAAGGCGATGGTAGCTGCCGCGCTTTCCCTTCGGGGATAATCGCAACGACAGCCTATTCCTTGATATCGGTTGCCTTGGATATTTTACATAACAGGGCGGTAAGGTCCGGCGAACCGTACATGGGATCGCAGTGATTATTCGATGTCAGCACGTTGGGATTGGATATGAATAATCCGTGATACGGGCCGGGCTCTTCCGGTATAAAGCAGTTGGCCGTTGCCATGACTACGCCGGGCTTTATCCCCGGGAACAACCTGGCCACTTGCCTGATTTTACCCCTTGGTGACTCGATATAAGCCCAGTCGCCGTCTTCTATGCCGTATTTTTGGGCGGTTTCGGGATTTATCTGCACCACCGGGTCTTTCTGGAAGCTGCGCAGCCAGGGGAGGTTGCGGTACTGGGAGAGGAAGTAGAACGGCTGTCGGTATCCGGTGGTCAACACCAGCGGGTATTCTTTATAGAGCTCCGGCGTGGAATAGGGGCTCTCTCCGGGTTCCTGGAAGTAGGGCAGCGGGTCGTAGCCGAGACCTTCGAGCACAGTAGAGAACAACTCCAGCTTCCCGGTGGGCGTGGGGAATCCGCCGCCTTTACGCCAGTATTCCGTCTTGTATTTATAGTAAATCTGGTCTTTTCCGGTGCGCGCCAGGAATCCCAGCTTACTGAATTCCTTCCAGGTGATGTTGGCCTTGCGCAACTGGTAGTCCAGCATTTTCTCCACATCTTCGAACCACCACTGGGGGGCTATTCTCTTGCCCACTTCGTTGAAAATCTTGTTATCCGCCCACGCTTCGCCGGGAGGCTCGACCGTCTTATTGTGGGCTTCCACCATGAAGCGGGGGTGCATATCGTATATTTCATCCATTTCCAGCCAGTGCGCCGCCGGCAGGACGATATCCGCCTGCTCCGCCATCGGCCCCATGAACTGGTCGACCTGTACCAGGAAAGGAACCTTGGCGATAGCCTGAGCAACTTCGTGCGTGTTGGCGAGGTGGACTATCTGCTGTCCGCCGACGCTGAACCATACTTTAACTACCGGGTCATCACCGAGCATCTGCTTGATAACGGTATCGGAATGGGCGGTACGCGCCGCGCCCAGTTTATACGTTTCACTTCCCACGATGTGACTTTTCATCTCATCGGTGAGTGGAATCTCGTTAAAGAAGTCCTCCATCTGGCCGGTCTCGGGTGGCACCCAGTGAACATTACTGCCGGGTCTTTCCACGTTGCCGGTGATTCCCAGAAGGCAGATTATGGCGCGCAGTGTCTGGGCGCAGTTGGCCTGTCTTTCCAGCGAACTACCTATCTGGATACAGCCGGGTGTGTCCTCGGCGAAGAGGTGCGCCGCCTTGATGATATCTTCTTTATCGAGCCAGGTGATTTCGGCGACTTTTTCCGGGGTGTATTCTTCGGCCCTTTCCGCGAGCTTATCGATACCGTGTGTCCAGTCCCGGACGAATTCCTTGTCGTAGAGACCTTCCTTGATAATAATATTGATCATGCCCAGCGCCAGGGCGGCATCGGAACCGGGTCTTATCTGGAGCCACAGCGTCGCCCGCGAGGAGAGCGCCGTTTCCCGCGGGTCGATGACAATCAGGTTCTTGACGTATTTCAACGAGTTAAGGAACCACACCGCCATTTCGCCGTCGGCGCTGCTGATTTCCAGTTGTTTCGCCCAGGATATCTGCGTCTTGGGGTACTCACCACCCCAGCCGTGATAATCGCAGTAAAGCCGGCCGTATCCGGTGACCAATCCGTAAAGACCCAGCCGGGGGCTGTGGCAGATATAACCGGGGGTAATGATGTTAGCGGTGCCGATAGAACGCGCCAGCCGGTGGGTATAGCGGTTATAGCCCCGTCCCGTCCCCTGCGATATGGCGATGGATTGAGGCCTGTAATCCGCGATGGCTTCCTTCATCTTGTCAGCGATAGTGTCGAGGGCTTCGTCCCAGCTTATCCGCTGCCACTTACCTTCGCCGCGCTTGCCGGTCTGTTTCAACGGGTATTTCAGGCGGTCGGGGTGGTTGATATGCTGGATGCTGGACAGTCCTTTGGAGCACATCGTACCGAGGGTCGGTGTATCCGGATTGCCCTCGATGTGGATGATAGTGCCGTCCTGGACGGTAACCAGCACGCCGCAGCCTCCGTGGCAGCTTTTACAGGTTGTATTGATTACTTTCGGTTCACTCATAATATCATCTTTTAGTTATTATTTTCGGTTCTTTCATCAATGGGCCGGGCAATCAGCGGGCTGTAAGCCCCGGCTTTAAGAACGTTATATCTCAGGGCCAGACCGCCGACTATTTCGCAGGCAACCCCGAATACGAGAATCCCCGGCGCCATATCGATGGTCATGCCCAGGAAAGCGATTATCAGGGGAATAATGATACCCAGGACTACTATGCCCAGCCAGAAAACCGGAGCGCTGCTGCCGCGTATCTGCTCCATGACCGATTCCTTGCCGGTCGTTTCCCGGCCGGCCGCCTGCCAGAGGTAGATGGCGATGAGCAGGGCATTGGCGACCAGCAGCCAGCGACTCCATGCTTCGGCGGTGGCCAGGGTGACGTTACCGCCGTTGATGGCGATGAGTACCGAAATACCGAAGCCTCCCAGTATGCCGCAGAGTACGAAAAGAAGCGGCAGTAATGATGAGTTCCAGAAGGGAACGGCTTTAACCGTATTCAGGACAAAGCCGGTATAGACGGCCACGACCAGCGCCGATATGCCGGTAAGTACCTTAAAGACAACTTCGGCGGCAGTATCCGGCGCCCAGTAG
>JASFHJ010000226.1:0-3475 GCA_050123255.1 Dehalococcoidia bacterium | reverse complement strand
GAGATTGCCGGCTCGCATAACGGTTACGGTACGTGGATAAAATAGCAGCGTATATTAATTACATGCAATATGATATTGTATTAATAATCATGCTCCTGATTTGAATCGGGCGTATTATCTGATACCGAGTATTAAGGGGGATTGACCGAATGCCAGAACGAACAGGCACTATGACGGACAGACAGCGCATCGAGGCTTTGCTTAACCACCGCAAGCCGGACCGCGTTCCCGTTTGGCCCTTTTCCATGATAGGATTCGCGGCGGTATATAACAACCTGCCTATCGCGGAAGCCTACAATAACCCGGAGGCATCATACGCCGCCCAGCGCAAGACCTGCCGGGATTTCGGCTGGGTATTTTTCCCGGGTATCGGGTATGCGGCATTCGGCGCCTGGGAGTTTGGCGGCGAGATAGAATGGCCAACCGGTGAATTCGACATGGTGCCCAAGGTAGTCCGCTATCCGATTGAGAAGGACGAAGACGTTTACAGTCTGAAATGGCCGACGGCTGATTCCGGTTTATCTCCTTATTCGCGCCGGTGCGCCGAGCTGGCGCGGCAGGAAAGACTCGATAACGAGCCGTTTAATGCCACCATCGGTGCCGGCGGCAGCTTCACCCTGGCGGCTAATATCGCCGGCACCGACAAATTTCTTAGATGGCTTATCAAGAAACCCGAGCTTGCCCACCATTTGCTAAAGGTCGTTACCGATTGGAGACTGGCGGGACTGCCCAGGCAGAGGGAAGCTCTCGGTTTAGACGGCGTACTGGCTATGGCCGGCGGAGCGACGGAATCCAATCAACTTATATCACCGAAGCAGTTTGAAGAGTTCGCCCTGCCTTCTCTCAGGGAAGTACAGGAAAAGGTGTTGTCGCTTGGTTACAGGACTACCTTTATGCATATTTGCGGCGAGCAAAATGCCAACCTTCCGTACTGGTCACAGGTAAGTTTCGGTAATCCGGGTATTATCAGCATCGGCCACGAGGTCGAGCTGGCAACGGCGGCCGAATATTTCCCCAACGATATTATTCTGGGTAATCTGAACCCCAGCATCGTTCAGATGGGGACACCCGATGAGGTCTATGAAGCGACGAAGAGGATTGTCGAGGAGGGAAAGAAGATTGAAGGGGGCTACATATTTTCACAGGGTTGTGACCTTCCTCCGAGGTCGCCGGTGGAAAATGTCCGGATGATGACTCAGGCCGTGAAAGATTACGGCTGGTACGATTAAGCTCTGAATTACTTAATATCATAGAGGAAAGGGAGATATCGGCTATATGGTTAGCAGCGAAGAAACTCAGGAAGTGATAAAGGGACTGCATGACGCGGTCGTCAATATGGATGAAGATGCCGCTCGTAAACTCAGCCAGGTTGCCCTGGATAAAGGTATCGACGCCTACTATGCCATGACTAATGGCTTAGCACTGGCAATGGCTGAGGTGGGCGAACTCTACGCCAGTCATAAATACTTCGTTCCGGAGCTCCTGGTATGTTCCGATGCGTTGTACGCCGGACTGGAGGTATTACGTCCCCACTTTAAGGCACATGAGTTGGAAAAGAACCGGCAGATAATTATCGGTACCGTCGAGGGTGACATCCATGATATCGGCAAGAACCTGGTTGGTATAATGTTTGAAGCTGCCGGGTGGACCGTACATGATCTGGGTAAGGACGTAAAACCGTCGAGGTTCGTGGAAGAACAAACGAATACGCATTCAGATATCGTCGCCCTTTCAGCCTTGATGACGACGAGTATGCTGGCCATGCCGAAAGCCATCCAGATGATCAGGGCCGAGGATCCTGAGGTTACTATTATGGTGGGGGGAGCGCCTTTGAACAGAGACATTGCGTCCGGTTACGGCGCCGACGGTTATGCTGATAATGCCGGTGTAGCCGTTCAGGAGGCGAACAAGATTCTTGAGCGGCTGGGTAAATAGAGTTCAGTAAAAAGATTACCACGGGGAATTAATGAGGCATGACCGAGACGAAGAAAACAAGACGGGATATGATGACATCAACCGAGAGAATAGATGCCCTGCTACAGGGTAAGCCGCTGGACCGCGTACCTTATTTTTCCTTTATCCTCGGGTTCTGTGCCAGAAACGTGGGTTTTCCGGTATCGGCCATTTACAGCGAACCGGAGAAAAGTTTCCGGGCGCAGATGTGGACGCGGGAGCAGTACGGATACGATAGCGAACCGTTTTATGGCTATGCGTCTTACGGCGGCTGGGAATTCGGCGGAGAAATAAAGCTCCCCGATGGTGAGTACGAGCAGGCCCCGTCCCACGGACGATTTGCGGTTGAGACGGAAAACGATATTGAGAAACTGAGACTGCCTGACGTAAAGACAGACGGTATGCTGCCGCTGGCCATGCAGTTTTCACGAGTCCAGGAAGAAAACGGCGTGTCACCTTCCGTGGTTGTCGGCGGTCCCTTTACCATTGCCGGCAACATATGTGCCGTTGAAACCCTGTGCCGCTGGTCGATAAAGAAACCCGAACTGGTGCACCGGCTGCTCCGGCTGGCTACCGACCATGTCCTGGACGTTGCCCGCTGCTGGATAGATACGTTCGGTAAAGGAAGGGTCGGTATCCAGATATGGGAACCTCTAGCCACTAATGATATCGTCTCTCCCCGGCAGTTTTCCGAGTACATACTTCCCTATCAGACGGAATTACACCGGAAGATATTAGCGATGGGGATAAAATACATTCTGTGCCATATATGCGGCGAGCAAAATCTGAATCTTCCGTATTGGGCGCAGGTACCGATGGGGGATTCCGGTATCATCAGTATCGGCGAGAAGGTCGATATCGATACCGCTATAGAGTATTTCGGGGATACGTGCATCATTGCCGGTAATATCGAGCCGGCGCTGTTACTCACCGGGACGCCGGGGCAAATCTACGAATGTTGCCGGCAGGCCATCGAGAAAGGTAAACGGGCTGCCAGGGGCTACGTGCTGATGCAGGGCTGTGAGGTGCCCGTAAATACTCCGCCTTATAATCTGTTTGTCATGAGAAAAGCCGTTAACGATTTTGGATGGTATGATTGATTCGTAGCAGGTTTCAGTTTCGCAGCCCGGCTTGTTAACTAAGGATAAGTCCTGGCGACATCCAGCATCGCCTTGACGTTTTCGAAGCGGGCTCCGTCGGGTTCCTCACAACCGGCGCCGAGAATAAACCCGCCGCCTTCTCCCACCACATCGACAAGCTTTTTACAGTAATCCTCGATATCCTGCGGTGTCCCCAGTTTGAAAAGCCTTGCCGGTACATCGCCCATCAAGCACATCCGGTGTCCAATAACTTCCTTGGCTTTGAAAATGTCCGTCATACTGTCAAAGTGGAAGACGTACTTACCCGGGGGGAATTCCAGGAAATAGGGAAGCACTTTCGTCCAGTCCTGGTCGAAGTGGAAAAAGATGGTGATGCCGCGATTTGCCAGCATCGTAACCATCTCGAGGAATTGAGGGAAGGC
>JASFHJ010000225.1:0-3479 GCA_050123255.1 Dehalococcoidia bacterium | reverse complement strand
CGTGTTTGAGGAAATCCACGGTAAGGTCGCCGTGGACGATTTTATCGGGGCCTCTTTCCCCCGGAATCCGGCGCAGTACCGTCCGGACTCTCGCCGCCAGTTCCCGGGGACTGAAGGGCTTGGTAACGTAGTCGTCAGCCCCGATGTCGAGGCCGGTCAACTTGTCCTCGTCGGTGGTCATGGCGGTAAGCATGATTATGGGGACGTCCGATTCCTGACGCAGCGTGCGGCAGATTTCCAGTCCGTCGATGCCGGGCAACATCAGGTCCAGAACAATGAGATCGGGGTTAGCTTCCCTGGCCAGGCGCAGGGCTTCCTCGCCTTCATAAGCGGTGACAACCTTGTAACCGTCCCGTTTGAGGTAGAGCTTTACCAGTTCCACCGTTTTTTTGTCATCGTCTACAACCAGGACCCTTTTTCCTGCCATCACTTTCCCTTCATCAGTGTTTCTTCCTTTCATGTTATATCACAAATGTTAAGAAAATGTTAATATTTGAGGGAGGGGAATGTTCCCCTCCCTCGTCCGTATATCTACCCAGTTGTCGTTAATTTCTTATTTATTCTCCGGAGTCGTCGCCAAAGCACCAGCCACCGAATCCCTCACCGAATCCTCCGCCGAAACGGGGGAGCCGTTGGAACGGGCGTTGCTGGAATCTCGGAAATTCCGAGGTTACGTCAGGCCTGGCTGCCCACCAGTCTTCCAGTTCGGTGAGTTCTTCCTCGGTGAAGACGCCTTCGTCAATCAAGCGCTGGCGGAACTGGTTACGAATCTGCTCTCTCATCTCCTCCCCGGCCTGGCAGAAGGACTCTTTCAGGGCATCTACATCCAGAGCAACGCCGGTTTTCTCCTGGTAAATTTCAGCCATCCTTTCCAGGTAGGCAAACCTTTCAGTTTCCGCCGTGGTAGTCGTTCCTTCGTCATCGGACTGAGCCAGGGTCACCCCGCCTATGGTTCCTATCACGGCTACCACCGCCAGTAAAACGATTAATGTGATTTTCCTGCCTCGTTTCATCTGTGCAACCTCCTTTCTATAAATCCAATTTATCAGTAGATTATTAAAATGTTGTTAATTTTTTTCGGTATAGCTTACTTTTTTCCAGGCTGAGAGATAAGTCACAGATATCTGTTTGATTTTGGTATATATTATTGTTGTAGATTGGAGTGCCAAATATACAGGTTTTTAATTTATGGCAGTTAATAATAAAAAAACTCAGAGAACGCGGCTTCACCTTACCGGTATGACCTGTACCACCTGCGCCGCCACGATAGAAAAGGCACTGTCGGAGACTAAAGGCGTGGAACAGGCCAGGGTGAATTTCGCTTCGGAGCAGGCTTCACTGGAATACGACCCGGAACAGGTGGACCTGGCGAAAATAAACGAAACCGTTTCGGGACTCGGGTACGGCACCGCCCTCAAAAAGTCCGTCTTTCCGGTGGGCGGTATGACCTGCGCTTCCTGTGTCAGCCGCGTGGAGGAAGCCCTGAGCGGCGTTCCGGGGGTTGTTTCGGTGGCGGTAAATCTCTCCTCGGAGAAAGCCACCGTGGAATACGTTGAAGGCGTGGATGTAGCCGATTTACGCGCCGCCGTGGAAAATGCCGGCTACACTATGGGTGAAGAGCTCGAGGCGCTGGAGGACGTAACTACGGCTTCGCAGCGTGAAATCAAAACCATTCGCGACAGATTTGTCGTAGCCGTGGCACTGGCTGTTACCATCATGATATTGATGTGGCTGCCGGAGTTTACCGGACGACCTTACGTGCTGTGGGCGCTGGCGACGCCCGTGCAGTTCTGGGCGGGGCTGAGGTTCTACCGGGGCGCCTGGGGTGCCTTGAAGCACCGCACTGCCGATATGAACACCCTGATTGCGGTGGGAACCTCGGCGGCATATTTCTTCAGCGTGGTCGTGGTGATATTTCCGGGATTATTCACCTCCGAGGGGTTGGAAGCCAATCTCTATTTCGATACCTCCGCCATGATTATCGCCCTGATATTGCTGGGGCGTTTCCTGGAATCAAGGGCCCGGGGACAGACCTCCGATGCCATCAAGAAGCTCATCGGCCTGCGACCCGGAACAGCCCTGGTTATCCGCGACGGTACGGAAACGGTAATACCGGTGGAAGAAGTGATTTTAGGCGATATCATCGTCGTCCGTCCCGGCGAGAGAATCCCCGTGGACGGTGTGATAACGCAGGGTTATTCCAGCATCGACGAGTCCATGATTACCGGTGAAAGCATACCGGTCGAGAAAAAGGAGGGCGACGAGGTAATCGGGGCGACCATCAACAGGACTGGCAGCTTTAACTTCGAAGCTACCAGAATCGGTAAAGATACCACGCTGGCGCAAATTGTCCGGCTGGTGGAGGAAGCCCAGGGCAGTAAAGCCCCCATACAGCGCCTGGCCGACGTTATCGCCAGCTACTTCGTGCCGGTGGTAATCGGCATCGCCCTGGTTACGTTTACCATCTGGGCGCTTATAGGGCCGGAGCCCCCGCTGACCTATGCTTTCCTTAATTTCATCGCGGTACTGATAATCGCCTGCCCCTGCGCTCTGGGGCTGGCTACTCCCACGGCTATCATGGTGGGGACGGGTAAGGGCGCTGAAAACGGCGTCCTTATCAAGAGCGCCGAAGCCCTGGAGAGGTTTTATAAGATAGATACCATTCTTCTGGATAAGACAGGCACTTTAACACTCGGCGAACCCGGTGTTACCGACGTTATTCCCGCAGCATCATTATCCGAGAAAGACATCCTTCGCACCGCCGCGGCGGTGGAAAGCAAGTCGGAGCATCCCCTCGGGGAAGCGGTTATCCGGGAAGCCCGAGAAAGGGATATCAGGATATCGAGGGCAACCCATTTCCGGGCTTTACCGGGTCAGGGCGCCGAGGCTACAGTCAACAAGAGGTCGGTACTGCTGGGGAATTTGAAGCTGATGAAAGAACGGGGAATAACCACGGCTGAAGTCGAAGCTGAGGTTGACGAACTTCAGAAAGACGGCAAGACGGTTATCTTCCTGGCGGTGGATAAGGAGTTATCCGGTATCATCGGGCTGGCGGATACGCTGAAACCCGGCGCCCGTGAAACGGTGGAAAAGTTACGGCGCCGCGGCATAGAAGTCGCCATGATAACCGGCGATAACCGGAACACGGCCTCGGCCATTGCCCGGGCGGCGGGCATCGACCGCGTTCTGTCCGAGGTCCTGCCGGAGAATAAAGCGGATGAAATCAGGAAGCTTCAGGACGAAGGCAGGATTGTCGCTATGGTCGGCGACGGCATTAACGACGCCCCGGCGCTGGCGCAGGCGGACGTCGGCGTGGCTATCGGCACCGGAACCGACGTAGCCATGGAAACCGGCGATATCACCCTCATCAGCGGCGATTTGAACGGCATCGTAACCGCCATATCCTTAAGCCGTAAAACCATGCGCACGGTCAAGCAAAACCTCTTCTGGGCTTTTGCCTATAATACGGCTTTGATACC
>JASFHJ010000224.1:0-3484 GCA_050123255.1 Dehalococcoidia bacterium | reverse complement strand
ACGAAAAACAACACTGGGCGGAAGTATTACAGGGGGCATCATCGAGCGGTTTGTTCGGTTGCTCGCCGCTGACCGGCGGTTGTGGCGGCGCGATGGCCGTTGCCATCTACGGTACACCAGCTATCGGCGACGAATTTGTATATATCGCTGGTTATAACGGCAGGGTTTATGCTTATGATCAAGAAACGCTGGGAGAGAGATGGAGATATCCCCGTGATGCATTTTTCAATCCCATTGTTGGTGGTGTTGTCGTCGCTGACGGCAAGGTAATTTTCGGGGACTCAGCGGGATATGTTTATGCCCTGGATGCGGCCACCGGTGATTTTATCTGGGAATTCGCTACGGAAGAGGATGAAGGCAACCGGGAAAAAATCTGGTCCACTCCCGCGGTCAGCGACGGTACGGTATACATTGGCTCTTATAACAAGAAAATATATGCCATCGATGCCGAAACCGGTACCCTGAAATGGAAATATGAAACCGAGGGTTCGGTTATAGCCCAGCCGCTGGTCATGGACGGGACGATATATATCGGTTCGTGTGACAGGAATTTCTATGCTCTGGATACCAGCGGTAACGTTATATGGAGTTTTTCCGCTGAAAACTGGTTCTGGAGTATACCGGCTGCCCTGGACGGTAAAATTTACGCGGGAAATCTCGATGGTAAGGTATATGTTCTCAACCCCGCCAACGGCACTCTGCTGGATACATATGACCTGGAAGAACCGCTGTCGGCTACGCCGGTCATACATAACTCGAACGTTATCTTCGCCACCCGCGAGGGTAAAATATATTCGATCGATACCGTCACCAGACAAAAGGAAATACTGGCCGACCTTGAAGCCCGGACATACGGCCCCCTGGCTATCAAGGACGGTATTGTATATGCCCATACCCAGGAAACGAAACTCGAGAGGATTAATGCCGATACCGGAGCGGTCCTCTCTGACATCGATTTAAAGAGCGGGGCATGAGGTAACTATCTGTGAATTTTTGGGAACTTATAATTCAACAACCGCTGATTAACGTCCTTATACTTGTCGCCAGTTTCTTCGGCGGCAACTTCGGGGTGTCTATCATCGCCCTGACGATATTCATCAACCTGTGTATGCTGCCGCTGACGTTGAGCCAGATTCGCTCCGCCAAGAAAATGCAGGACATTCAGCCCAAGATGGCGGAACTGCAAAAGAAATATGCAAAAGACAGGCAGAAACTGGCCCAGGAACAGATGAGGCTGTATAAGGAATCCGGCATCAAGCTGTCGGGGTGTATGCTGCCCATGATTATCCAGCTGCCGGTCTGGATTGCCCTTTACCAGTCCATTATGCTGGCCATGGCGATTGCTCCGGAAGGCCTGTTGAACCTTTCGCGGTTCCTGTATAACTGGGATGGTGTTTTTGCGGCTTTACCGTTAAGCCGCAGCTTCCTGGGGCTGAACCTCGGTGAACCTAACATTTTTCTCGCCATAATTGTCGGTATTTCTCAATGGGTCCAGCAGAAGATGTCGCAGACACCGAGTGCTGACCCCAAGCAGGCGCAGCAGAACCAGATGATGCTCTGGATGTTCCCCATGGTATTTACCATTATTTCGCTGACATTCCCGGCCGGCCTGCCGCTGTACTGGGTTGCCAACAGTCTGGTCAGGATTGTGCTGCAATACCGGCTCTCCGGCTGGGGCGGATTGAGACGCCAGCCCGCGGAAGATTCCGGTACAGATAAAAAATACGTCGACCTTATTTCGTCGGCGGAAAGAAAATCGACGGATGACGTTGGCGCCGACATTGTCGTCAGCGATACCCAGGAAAAACCCGGTAAGAACCGGTATCTCCCCGGCAAAGACCGCCAGAAGCACCGGAGAAAGAAATAGCATGGCATAGATCATTTATTTCACCCAATAACAGAAAGGTGTTTACGATAATGAATCGGATAATCGCTCAGGACGAGATGTACGAAGCTGCCCGTGAAATTCTGGAGAAACTTCTGGAACTAATGGAGATGGAGGCGCAGGTTACTCCTTCCGAGGAGTTTTCCGTGAATAACGATGACGGCACCTCCGCCTCTATAGGATTGAATATCGAGGGTGAGGACCTCGGGATATTGATCGGGCGGCGTGGCCAGACCATGGGAGCCCTCCAGCATATCGTCAGGGTAATCATGACACAGCAGCACGATTCCAAAATTCCGATTATCCTGGATGTAGAGGGATACAAGCAGCGGCGTTGTGAAGGTTTACGGGCGCTGGCTGCCAGGCTGGCGGATCAGGTTAAAACCCGGAAAATCCCCTTCAGCATGGAGCCGATGTCGGCTTTCGAGCGCCGTGTCGTCCACCTGGCTCTGGCCGACCGCAGGGATGTCGTCACCGAGAGTACCGGCATGGGAATGAACCGTAAGGTGGTAATCAAACCGGTTACCAAGTAACTGAATATGTTCCGTCTTGGAATAAGTGTTTAAGAGGGGCTGACGCCCCTCTTTCTGGTTATACCCGTGCTGATGGGGGGTGCTGCGCCGGGGTAAAGAGGATAAATAGGGTAACGCATTAACATAAAATATATACGAAAAATATCGCCTGACTATTGATATTCCCGGTAGACTATGCTAATCTTGAACTGATAAAGGCAGTGACGGAGAAGAGTAAGGAAGTGATAGAATAGCCAGCGAGTCCGGTACGGTGCGAGCGGACATGTTCTCCTTCCCGAAAATCACTCCCGAGCTACCAACCGAAAATCCTGAAAGGGTGAGTAAGCCTGGTCGGTTTCGTCAACCGTTATCCGAGACGGGGGTATGAATACGTGCCCCGATGAGCGCCCCGATATTTCGGGGAAATAGGGTGGTACCGCGGTACTTTATAAGTCTCGTCCCTTAGGACGGGGCTTTTTGATTATACGGGGGTCATTATGTTTAAACCGATAGAGAGCCGGGTAAGTTTTCCCGGCATGGAAGAAAATCTGCTCAAGTGGTGGCAGCAGAACAAAATCTTTGAGAAAAGCGTCGCTGCCCGTGCCGGCGGGGAACGCTTCGTTTTGTATGACGGTCCGCCTACCGTAAACGGCAGCCCGGCGCTTCACCATGTCTTCATGTCTGTTTTCAAGGATGTCCTGCCGCGCTACAAAACAATGAAAGGCTATTACGCACCGCGTATCGGCGGCTGGGATACCCATGGACTTCCCGTGGAACTCGAGGTCGAAAAAGAGCTTGGATTTTCCGGTAAGACTCAGATAGAGGATTATGGCGTAGCGAAGTTTAACGAGAAGTGCCGGCAGAGCGTTATCAAGTATATTAAAGAGTTCGAAAAGGTATTGGAACGTTGTGGTTACTGGATAGACCTTGATAATCCGTATATCACCATGGAGAACGATTATATTGAAAGCGTCTGGTGGGCGATAAAGCAGATGTGGGATAAGGGATTGATTTATCAGGGATACCGGGTCACGCCCCATTGTCCCCGTTGCGGTACATCCCTCAGTTCGCACGAAGTGGCTCAGGG
>JASFHJ010000223.1:0-3494 GCA_050123255.1 Dehalococcoidia bacterium | reverse complement strand
TGATGGCCGTTGCCCTGGCCGGTTACCTGCTTGCCTACAGTATCAACCAGTCGGCGGTGGTCGGTATCATACTGGCGGGGGTCATCGTCGGTCCCAGCTTACTGGGCTGGGTGACCTATACGGATTTCGTCAACAGCCTGGCGCATCTCGGCGCCGTGGTATTGCTCTTTACCATCGGGCTCGAATTCGAGCTCAAGGACATCACCAAGCCGGCATACCTCCTGATAGCCCTGGCGGGTATCGTGCTTCCCTGGATAGCCGGGTATTTCCTGGCGCTGGGGTTCGACTTCGATTTCAACGCTTCTGTCTTCATCGGTACCGCCGCCACGGCGACCAGCATCGCCATTACCGCCAACGTTCTTGATGAGATGGGGAAGCTTCAGACCTCGGCCGCCAGGGCGATAATGGGAGCGGCTATCATCGATGATATCCTGGCCTTGCTGGCGCTGACCATTTCCGAACAACTGGTGGTCGGCTCGCTGGAAGCGTCCACGATTTTAATCGGCATCGGTAAAGCGGTGGCTTTCCTGGTAATCGGAGCCGTTCCGGCGAGGCTTTTACTGCGGCGTTTCATGCTCTGGTTCGATGATACCAAGGTAGCCAGGAAATTCCCGCAGTCTATCTTCATCTTCGCCATGATGGTGGCTTTCTTTTACAGCATGGGCGCCGAAGCCGCCGGGCTTTCCCCGGTGGTCGGTTCGTTTCTGGCCGGGGTTGCTTTCGCCAGCATGGAGCTAAAGGTCGGCGGTATCTTTCACCGGGGCGCCGAACACCTGAAAATCATCTTCGCTTCCATTTTCTTTATATCCCTCGGCGTATTGCTTGACGTGCACGTCATTAACGGGCGGATACTCATCTTCATCCTCGTCCTCACACTGGTAGCCGCTGCCACCAAAATCGTCGGATGCGGACTTCCCGCCAAAATATTCGGTTATGATCTTAGAGACTCCACTATCATCGGGGTGGGCATGATGCCGCGCGGCGAGGTAGCGATGATAGTAGCTCTGATAGGCTTATCCAAGAACTGGATTGAACAGGACACTTACGCCGCCCTGGTAATGATGAGCCTGCTGACCACCATCATACCTCCACTGGTCCTGCGAAACTGGCTTTACAGGTCAAAAAATCCCCAGGAGTAGATATATCCATGGTCCTGTTTGAGTATCATCAACAGATATGTCATCAGGGGACTATCGAGGTCACTTTCATCTAGTGAATAGCCGGAAGGAGGAAACGGTAATCTTACCGTCGCTAATTCAGTATTTCTTTCGCCCTCCGGATAATCCCGGCGAGACTGAACGGCTTGGTGATAAATTCGTCGGCGCCCAGGCTTATCGCCTTTTCGCGGTCGGCTTCCTGCCCCCTGGCGGAAACGATGATAATGTGGATATCTCTTAGCGCCGAATCGCTCCTGATTTCTTCGCACACCTCGTAACCGTTTTTCTTCGGCATCATCGCGTCGAGAAGCATCAGGTCGGGCTTATATTCGTGAACCAGGTTAAGAGCTTCCTCGCCGTTCCCGGCCGAAGCTACCTTATATCCTTCCTTTTTTAAAAAAAGCGCCAGCGTCCTGACGACATGAGGTTCGTCATCCACTACCAGAATCTTTTTATCTGCCATAATGAGTTTCCCTGTTCCTCCACGGCACGTTTTCCGAATAAATACGATAATAGTATAAATAAACAGGATTACAACGGACTATCACAGGACGACGAAATCGTCACAAAAATGACACAAAAGAATAGCTGGGGGAAATCTGGTATTATCCAGAGATGCGCGGATTTTTAGTTACAGCAAAAGTCTCTTTGATACTGTAAAGACTGATTTATGTCAAGCTGCGTAATGATTAAGTTAAACGATAGTTACCGTTAACATTACCGACTTCAGGTCTGGTCGCTTATCAGTTCCGTAAGCGTGGCAGAAGGTTTTAAGGTGCCCGGGTTGTTAATATAAATACGGTACCATAATGCAAACATCAGCAGCATGTACAAAGGACTACTATCTCGCCTCGAACCATCCCGGCATTCATTAATTAACTGCTCTACATATTCGATGTTGAAATATCCGCTTTGTTTAAGCGATTTTCCCAGTAATATTTCCGCATTCATGTTCCCGCGTGAAAAATATTCTCGCAACCATCCCGTCATGGGCGGCGTAAATCCCGCTTTAGGTTTTTGTAAAGACTCTCTGGGAAGTATTTTGTCCGCCAGATTACGCCGCATTAGATACTTCGTTTCAGCACTGAACATTATACGTTGCCGCAACGAACCGCGCACTCTGAACTCATCCGGCAGGTGCGTGATAAAATCCACCAGTTGAGTGTCAAGGTAGGGCTCTCTTACTCCCAACGATTGCTCAGCGGCGATTTTCCCAAATTTGGTGAAAACCCCAAAAGACCCGTCTACCAGAAAATCAAATGCCACCAGACGGTCGAAACCGTCACGGATATCATCCGGTATCAGCCCTTCTATAGATGATACGTTGTCCCACCGGTTTTTAAATGACCGGGATAATAGCTCCGGTAGAAATTTCAAACTGTGAGGATTACCCAGCTCGCAAGCAAGGATTTCCAGGTACATCTCTTCCACGGTTTTATTCGCATACTGCCCGAGTCTCTGGATTACCTTAACGGGATACGAGCTCGAAAAACGAACCGGTGCTAAAGATGTAATAAGTCTCCTGAATATCTGGGGTACCAGCAGTAACCTGGCCAGTCGGAATCTCTGCAGCATAAAATACTTCCTGCCCCAGAGGTGGTCCGGCCCATCGCCGGCAATTACAACGTCGGCCAGTTTTTTAGCGAAGCCGGCTAAATGATAGGATGGTACCGAGGAAGTATCCGCTATCGGCTCTTCCTCGCACCAGACTAATTGCGGTAGAATTTCCAGAGCATCACTGGAATCCAGTATATGTACGTGATGGTCTGCCTTGAAATATTCAGCAACTGTCCGGGCATGAGACGATTCGTCATAAACATCATCGCCAAAACCCAGCGAAACGGTCGTAACGGGCCTGTCATACACTCGCGAAGCCATCGCTACATTCAAACTGCTATCCAGTCCTCCGCTAAGAAGAAAGGCCGGCGATTTATCGGCGACAAGGTTCTTCCTGATAGATTCAGCAAACAAAGAGTCAATCGTATGATAACTTTCCTGCCGGATTTTAGGAGAAAATGAAAACCCATAAACCCTCCGGGAAGATACCTCGTTCTTACGGCACTTCAGGATATGCCCGGGAATAAGTTTTTTAATCGCTGTAAATAAACACCGCGGCGGTAAAACACGGCCTATTGAGAAAAATTCAACCAGTCCGTCCTCATCAACTTCCGGTGTAATATAGCCACTGGCCAGAATCAGTCTGATATTCGTGGCAAAAATAAACCTGTCCGGCATTTGCAGATAGTATAACTGCCTTACACCGGCATATCTGTCCAGCGCCAGCGTTACTTCCTGTGACTTCCTATCCCAGACTACGATTGAAAAAAGTCCATTAAG
>JASFHJ010000222.1:0-3515 GCA_050123255.1 Dehalococcoidia bacterium | reverse complement strand
ACCACCGCGGTGATACGGCCCCCGGTGCCGAAGGAGCCATCATCGTTGACCTCAGCCGGATGAATAAAATCATCAGGATAGATAAGCGGAATCGCCTCGCTATGATAGAACCGGGCGTCACCTTCGGGCAATTGCAGACGGAACTGGCCGAGGAAGGGCTCACGGCTTATTTACCGCTTTTACCTCGCGGCAACAAGTCGGTAACCGGTAGCGTCCTGGAGCGCGAACCGATTACCCGGCCGGCGCACCACTGGGACAGCACCGACCCCCTGCTCTGTACCGAGGTGGTCTTCGGGAGTGGAGAAAGGTTCCGCACCGGCGAGGCATCCGGACCGGATACCATCGAAGAGCAGTGGGAAATGGACCGGGTACAGATGAACCCCTTCGGGCACAGTCACGTCGATTTCCAGCGACTGCTCTCCGGCGCCCAGGGCACCATGGGCATCGTTACCTGGATAACGCTGAAGTGCAACTATCTGTCGGAAATCAGCCGTTCTTACTTCGTTCCTTCATCCGAGCTCGAGCCGCTGCTGGACTTAAGCTATCAACTACTGAAGTACCGGTTCGGCGGATACATGTTTATCGTCAACAATCTGAATCTTGCCTGTCTGCTGAAAAAAGATAGAGATGAAATCCGGAAGCTAAAGGACGCCCTGCCGCCGTGGATTCTCTTTACCAGCTTCGAGGGCTACGGCATATTGCCCGGGGATAAGGTAAACAGCGAAGAAGCCGATTTTCAATCCATGACGGCTGAATGCAAGCTCAATCCCGTCGGCGATATCTCCGATGCGAGCGCGGCTCAGCTATCCGGGTTACTTTCCGGAACATCGCCGGAACCTTACTGGAAGACCCGGTACGCCGGTGATTACGAGGATATGTTCTTCCTGACCACCCTGGACAAGACCCCGGAATTCACCTCTGTCATCAAGCAAACGACCGGCACTCACGGGTATTCACCGGATAACATCGGAGTGTATATTCAGCCGATTGTCCAGGGCACCGGCTGCCACTGCGAGTTCAATCTATATCATGAGTCCGGTGAAAAAACCAGTATAGAGGAGCTGGTCACCGCCGGATGCGAAAGAATAGCGGATGCGGGCGGCTTCTTTTCACGTCCCTACCCCGCCTGGAAAGATATCGCCTACCGGCAGGCTGCCGGCACGGCAACCATGCAGCGGAAGGTGAAGCAGCTGTTCGACCCCAATGAAATCCTTAATCCCGGCAAGCTCTGTTTTTAATTATTAGATTATTCCGGAGGAATTACGATGGCATACCAGGACTACACGCACGATATGCAACGATGTACGCGGTGCTCCTACTGCAAGTGGATACCGTACCGGTACATGAAAAGCGTCGATTTCATGGAAGGGTGCCCGTCGCTGGCGCGGTATAACTGGCACGCCTATTCCGCCAGCGGCAAGTTCAACATGGCTTATTCGTTGCTCAAGGAGAGGACAGAAATCGACGACAGATTCATGGATGTGCTTTATCACTGCCACATGGACGGCAGCTGCGATATATCCTGCAAGGTGCAGCAGGACCTGGAACCGCTGCAACTTATGCAGGAACTCCGCATCAAGTGCGTCGAGGACGGGAAGCTGCTGCCCGTTCATATGCTGGTTATCGAGGGCCTGCGTAAAGAAGACAACATGATGATGGCGCTGAAAGCCGGCCGGGCGAAATGGGCGGACGGACTCGACGTGAAAAACCTCGCCGAGGAAAGCGCCAAGGTACTCTACCATGCCGGTTGCCGCTACTCTTACGACGAGGAACTCCAGCCGATAGCCCGGGCGGGACTGACCCTGCTTAAAGATGTGGGGGTGGACATCGGGATCATGGGCGGCGAGGAATCCTGCTGCGGCGGGCGTGCTTACGAACTGGGGTATGCCGGGGAACTCACCAAGTACGCCGAACACCAGATAGAGACCTGGCGGTCCGCTGGCGTCAAAACCGTGGTAACGCCCTGCGCCGACTGCTATGCGGCGTTCAAAGTCCTTTACGACAAGATAGGCATGAAGCCGGATATCGAGATATTTCACATCACCCAGTACCTGGACCGCCTGATTAAAGAGGGAAAAATTCAATTAACCAGAGAAGTGCCCATGACGGTTACCTACCACGACCCCTGCCATCTGGGAAGACTGGGCGAACCCTGGATTCACTGGCAGGGTAAAGAAACCAAGGCGATGGGCCCGATGATTATCCACGACCCGCCCAAGAAATTCCGCCGGGGCGCTGACGGTGTTTACGAGACGCCGCGTGACATCCTGAAAAGCATTCCCGGATTGAAACTGGTAGAAATGTACCGCATCAAGGAATACGCCTGGTGCTGCGGGGCCGGCGGAGGGGTCATCGATTCCGACCCGGATTTCGCTATCTGGACGGGCACGGAAAGGCTCAGAGAAGCGCAGGCCGTCGGCGCCGAGGCTATCGTCAGCGCCTGCGGCTGGTGCAAGCGTAATTTCCTGGATGCCGCGGCGGAAAGCGGTAAGGATATACAGGTCTACGACATTATCGAGCTGGTACAGAAAGCTATATAGATACACTCCCTGGCAAAAACAGGAGAAGGAATTATGAAACTCACTAAAGAGGAATATCAGGCACTTGAACGGATAGTCGGAGAGGAATATATTTCGCAGGAAACGGTCATCATGGAAACCTACAACCAGGTCTGGGGTAATGCTTTCTTCTTCGATGACAAGCACTCGGTACGCCCGGCGGCGGTATTGTTACCGGCCAACACGCAGGAAATCTCGGAAACAGTCAAGGTCTGCAACAAATACGGCATCCTCTTCAAGCCGTTTTCATCGGGATTCGAATACCTTTCCCTGTCCTTAGCCAAGGCCAGGGGCATATTACTCGACTTGAGGAGAATGAACCGCGTGCTGGAAATCGATGCGAAAAACATGCGAGCCGTCGTGGAACCCTACGTATCGGTTTACCGGCTCCAGATGGAAGCCGCCAAATACGGACTCTATACCGGCAGGATAGGTGTCGGCTACAGCGCCGGGGTGATTGCCGCCGAATGCTGTCACCACGGCTGCCAGCACACTATGGTCTTTACCAGCGGTTACGGCCGCAATACTTTAGGAGTGGAATGGGTACTGCCGACCGGCGAGATACTGAACATGGGCTCCGGAGAAAGCGGCGCCGACCTCTTTTCCGCCGACGGGCCCGGGTTCAGCCTGCGGGGCATTTTAAGAGGAAGGACCGGTGCCAACGGCGGTCACGGGGTGGTGACCAAAGCCAGCGTCAAGCTTTACCCCTGGTACGGTCCCCCGGAATGGGAGCAAACGAAAAAACCCGGCGAAGCGCCCTCCAAGGGGCAACTCGACGACGTGCCGGACGGCTATAAAGTGCTCATTCCCAGCTTCCCCGACCAGGATATTACGCTGGAAGCTTCCGAAGACCTCTGCCGGGCGGAAGTCCTCTACGCTTTCGGAATCGGCATCATCGGCACGGGGGAGTTTTTTGAGGGCAACGACGAGGAATGGGCTGCCCTGCAGAAGATGAGA
>JASFHJ010000221.1:0-3525 GCA_050123255.1 Dehalococcoidia bacterium | reverse complement strand
CATTTTCCGTAGAACCCGGTACCAAACGCACTATATATCTCCGCATTGTGGCTAATATTTATGATAGTCACCATATAGGTCAGGCGGCTTACGTTAAGGGATTGGTTAAGGGACATCGCTGGTCTGGTATATAAACTGCTTTTCTCAATCTGTGTTTATTCTCATCCTGTTATCGATGTAACTTACCAGGAACAGCAGCACCACGCTCAGTCCCAGAGCCCATAAATCCAGGTATTTCACCGCCGCCAGGTTTCCATCCAGGTTAAACCAGTCATCGAGATAGCCGGTCATTTTACTGAAAAGCCCCAGCCCCCCGCCGCCGATCAGCGCCGCCAGAGCGCCGTTAGCAGTGATTTTCAGCCTGTCTCTGAAAAACCCAAAAATTACCGGTAACGTAATACCGCAGGTATATACCGTATAAGCAAAAAGCAGGGAGCTGATAATACCCTTGAGCAGCAGCGCCACAACCAGCGAGAGTATCCCCAGTACCAGGATTATCCACCGCGACCGGGGCAATACGTTCGGTGATTCCGGTCGGAATTTGCCCAGTATATCAACAGATAATATAGTACCGGCGCTGAGCAGTGTGGTATCCGCCGAGGACATGACCGCACAGAGCAGAGCCGCCAGGACGATACCGCCCAGGAACGGTGAGAAAATTTCCTTGATAACCGTGGGCAGAGCCTGCTCCGAGGATATCTCCGGGAAGAGAACGGCGGCGCCCATGCCGATGACGGTAATCGCCAGGGCTATCGGGATGAGCAGTCCGGCTGTAGTGAGGGTGGATACCCTGGCGGTCTTATCGTCTTTAGCGCAGAATATCCGCGAATACATGTCCGGGCCCACCACGTAGGTCAGCCCCACCACCAGCAGCGTGGAAGCGAGGTCGGCGCCGCTGAAGCCGGAACTGATCGGGAAGGAGAACATATCCGACGACAGCGATGCTTGCAGTCCTCCCCAGCCGCCGATTTTATGGAGCAATACGCCTGCACCGGCGAAAATACCGGCGAAGACCAGTACCGACTGTAGAAAATCGGTACGGATTACGGAATACTGTCCACCCAGCAGGGTGTAGCCGATGAACACCACCGAGAATATCACCATCCAGAGCTCGCGGCTGCCCATATCCAGCACACTCATGATAGTGCCGGCAGCGATTATCTGGGCGGCGATTACGCCTACCCAGGCGATGACGATAAGTACGGAGGAAGCCATCGCCATGCGGCGGTCGTACTGCTTTTCTATTAGTTCGGGCAGGGTGTAGAGGGCGAATTTTCTAACCTTCCCGGCGAAGAACAGCCCAAATATAATCAGCCCGATACTGCCCACCAGTATCCACCAGGAGCCGGTCAAACCCCGGGTAAAGCCGAGCCCCGCCATACCTAGAGTTGCCGAACCGCCGATTATCGTCGCCAGCAGCGAACCGATGATAAATAGCGAAGAACCTTTCCTCCCCGCCACGAAAAATTCATCCGGCCGGGAGGCTTTTTTACGGCTTATAACCCCGACGGAAAGGATAACCGCCAGATATATGATTATTATGATGAATTCGGTCATCCCTCTATCAGCCGTTCCTCTCCTTTAACAGTCCGTAAATTTATCATACATAAAGTATGGTATTTCGTGGGGATCAATGATGGAGAATACTGAATGACCGGGCTCACTCCGGTAGTAGTATTACTCTAAAATCGTTAATAAAGCTGAAAATCATCGGGTGGGTTTTTCGGAGCCGATGATGGCTATTTCTATCTTCTGTCCGCAGTTGGAACAGGTGATATTCATCGTAATCGGCTGTTTCATTATCCTCTCGGCGACAACCGTTACGATTGAGTCCACGTTATCCAGACGCCGGTCGAGCATGTCGAGTCGTTCGGAGAGACGCTCGAGTTCCTGGGCGGTTTCTTTTAACGTAGTGGTTCTTTCAGACTTTGCCAATTTTCAAATCTCCGGGGCCGAATTCAGTTAAACCTATTATAGGTGTCCGGGGATGGTATGTCAAAAGGCAGCGAGGTGTTCGGTTTGGGAAATTGTATTGATTTATCAGGTTTACCGGCGTATAATCCTAAAACAAAGCAACCAAAATGTAATTTACATCCCGGGAGGAGAAGAAAATGCCTGAAGAGGAAGTTGGCAAGGTAAGCGATTTCTTCGCGAGACCGGTTGTGGCCGGAATCGACATGACGGGAACGTTGAAAACGGGCGATAAGATTCACATCAAGGGGCATACCACCGACCTGGAAATGGTCATCTCCTCGATGCAAATCGACAACCAGAACGTCGATGAGGCGAAGAAGGGTGAATCCGTCGGCGTTAAGGTCCCGGATCGCGTGAGAGCCGGCGATACGGTATACAAAGTAACCGACTGAACAGTATACAACTCATCTTCGAATATATCAGAGAGAACACATCCATTTAGTATGTCAGGACATCCTTAGTGGCTGGTTTTAGTGACTACGATAAATTTGACGGCCTGGGACTGGCAGAGCTTGTTGAGAAGAAGCAGGTAAAGCCTTCGGAGTTGCTGGAAGAGGTTATCGGCCGTATTGAAAAGCTCAATCCTGAGCTTAACGCCGTGGTCTGTAAAATGTACGATCAGGCGGAAAAAGCTGTCCGGGATGTATCTCCGGATGGCAGGTTCAAGGGTGTCCCCTTCCTTCTTAAAGACCTGGACATGGCTTGCGAGGGAGTACCTTTAACCCACGGCAGCCGCTTCTTCAAAGATAACATTTCCGACCATGACAGCGAGTTGATTAAACGCTATCGAAGATCCGGCGTTATCATCGTTGGTAAGACGAACCTGCCGGAATTCGGCCTGGCTCCGGTAACCGAACCGGAATTATTCGGTCCTGCCCGTAATCCCTGGGATTTAACGCGTACGCCCGGAGGTTCCAGCGGAGGAGCGGCGGCGGCCGTTGCCGCCAGGATAGTCCCCCTGGCGCATGCCAGCGACGGCGGCGGCTCCATCCGAATGCCGTCTTCCTGCTGTGGATTATTCGGCTTGAAACCCACCCGCGGACGTAATCCCTCCGGCCCCGATTTCGGCGAAGTGTGGCGCGGTTTTCACGTGGACCATGTGGTTACCCGTTCGGTGCGCGACAGCGCCGCCATGCTGGACGCCACCGCCGGTCCGGATGCCGGTTCGCCGTATTACGCCCCGCCGGCGGAGGGTTCTTACCTGAATCAGGTCGGTATTGAGCCGGGTAAATTACGCATCGGGTATACCGACGAATTCATTATCGGTACAACACTTGATGCTGGCTGTCGGGAGGGTTTGAACAATACCATCGAGCTCTGCGAAAGCCTGGGCCATGAAACGGTCGATGCCAGGCCGGAAGTGGATAAATTGAAAAAGAAGTACAGTGAAGAATCGGTCTCCCGCGCCTTTATCATACTGGTCTTCAGTGAAATCAGGGCTTTTCTCCAGGATGCTGCGGAGTCGATGAACCGCAAGTTAACTCCCCGGGATTTTGAAGCCGTTACCTGGGTGATTTACCTGCTGGGGAAGCAATACAAAGCCGCCGAACT
>JASFHJ010000220.1:0-3530 GCA_050123255.1 Dehalococcoidia bacterium | reverse complement strand
CCCTTTGTTCACGTGAGACTGCCTCCCAATATATATCCCAGGTTCCGTTGGTCAGCGGTGCGGGACCGTAACATATGTACCCGACGATTCCGGCATTGCCCCGGGCTACCAGCATAAAATAGCCGGAATTATCATCCTCCTTTAAGCAGTCATCGATAACTTCCTTGGCTACTTTATACTCGGACGGCTTAAATTCGGGCGTGTCTTTTAATATTCGTAATAAGGCGGTTCTGTCTAAAACTGATATGGGGTGAATCTTTATGTCCATCTTTTTTCCTGTCCAGAGCGAGCTTGACTATTTTCTCGATTAACCCGTTATAATTCACGCCGGCAGCCGAAGCCTGCACGGCTACACCGGCTTCCGGGGATATATCAGGATTAGGATTGATTTCAATTACGTTGAGTTGTCCGGATTTATCCATGCGCATATCGATTCTGGCGTATCCGGAGCAATAGAGCAACCGGAAAGCCGCAAGTACCAGTTTTTTCACGGATTCCTTTTCCTTAGCGGTTATTTCAGCCGGGCAAACAACTCTGGTATTCTTGTAATAAACGCTATCCTCTTCCCATTTGGCATCAAAAGTCAGAATGGCCGGCATTTCCGGTGGCAGTGTAAAGATTATCTCCGATACCGGCAGTACCTCGGGGCGGGAACTGCCGATGACGGTAACATTGAACTCGCGTCCTTCGATGTATTCCTCTACCAGTGACGGGTTGTGGTAGTTTTCGTAGATTTCATTTATTCTTCTTTCCATTGACTGAATATCATTAATAACACTCTCCGGGGTGATACCGTGGCTGGCGTCCTGATAGCCCGGTTTAACGATGCAGGGGAAATTCAGCCGAAAAAGTCTGATTTTTCCAGGATTAAGCAGCTGAAAATCCGGCGTGGCAATCCCCTCTGCCCGGAGCATCTTTTTCGCTCCGAACTTGTCCAGAGCTTTTTTCAGGGCTGATGCCGAACACCCGGTGTAAGGTTTCCCTATTTCCGATAGAATCTGCGGCACCAGAGGTTCTGAACTAGATTGACCGGGAAATCCCTCGAAGAGGTTGAATACCAAAGATACGTCCAGGCCTTCGAGTGTTTCGCGGACCTGCTCAGCCGGGGGCGATAAAGGAACTACGACGACATCATATTTGAGTTTCAGAAGTGCCTGTCGTACGGCTTCAACACAGGCAAGAATACTCGATACTGCTTTGGTTTCCCGGCTTTTATCGTAAAGGGAAGGCGACGCCTGGTTATGGACGATGGCTATACTCTTTGGCATTGCGGGCACCTCTTTAGAGCAGCATCAAGTACTTCGCCGATCAGTTGCTGATGAGTCCAGCCCATCTTGATAGCCATTATGATAAGGTCGCTGTATGTTCCCAGTCCCGGCAGAGGGTTTATTTCAATGAAATATGGTATTCCGTCGGTGCTTATACGAAAATCAACCCGGGCAAAGTCGCGGCAACCCAGTGCCCTGAATATTGCCAGACTTACGTACTCGATTTTTTCAGTGGTGTCGGACGGGATACGGGCGGGACATTCGTAGTCGACAAGTGCTTCATAGTCACGTTTTACTTCCAGCGAGTAAACGAAATGTTGAACGCTGGTTCTGGGTAAAATGCGCATCACTCCGACTATTCTGGGTTGTCTATTACCGACAATCCCCACGGTTACTTCATCGCCATCGATATATTCCTCGACCATTACCGGTTGCCGGTAGGTTTCCAGCAAACGCCTTATTTCGCTCACGGCTTGGTGCAGGCTGTGGGCAACGGAAGTCTCCCGGATACCTTTGCTGGAGCCCTCGTACGATGGTTTGATAATTACCGGGAAGCTGAACAGTTCCAGAGATAGAATGCTCCGGCTTTCCCTGTCATTGACAACCAGCCATTTTGGAGTCCTGATTCCCTCTGCTTTCAGCAGCTTTTTGGTAAGAGGCTTATCCAGGCATACCGCCAGGGTTTGCGGATCGGAGCCGGTGTAGGGAATATCGAGCATTTCTAAAATAGATGGTACCTGGGCTTCACGACTTCGATAATTGCCACGACCTTCAGCGATATTAAAAACAAAATCGACTTCCTCGTGGTGAATACTATTCAGGAACTGGGTACCGCCACCAAGCCACATAGATTTATGTCCCCTGGCTTCAATGGCATCTGATATTATTTCTACAGTTTCGGGTGAATCGTACTCTTCAAGGACGTCATCAGAAGAATAATCAGTTACTACATCCGTTTTAAGATCATAGGCTATGCCAATGCGCATTAGTTTCTCCTTCTCTTGACCATTACCGGTTCGGGCTCCGCTAACAAGCTTTCGACAGTACCGCTGACTGCCGGTACCGGTTGTGTCTCCCCCGCAGTGATTTGATAATGCGGGTTACGATAACGATATACGTTACCTTCGTAATTCCTTAAGATTAACTCGTCGGTATTTATCGAAAGGACGTAGTTCGGTTGCAGCGGGACCTTGCCGCCGCCGTCTATAAGGTCTACCACGAAAGTGGGTATCGCCAGTCCGGAGGTATGCCCCCGCATACCCTCGATTATCTTCACGCCGACTTCCACCGGGGTACGTAAATGCTCCGTGCCCTGGACTTCGTCGCACTGGAAAAGATAGTAAGGGCGTACCTTGGCTTTTAGCAGTCCGTGGCAAAGCGCGATCATCGTTTCCACAGAATCGTTAATACCTTTCAACAGTACCGACTGGTTATTGACCGGGATTCCGGCCTTGAGCAGGCGGTCACAGGCTTCCCCTGCTTCCGGCGTTAACTCGCTGGGGTGGTTAAAATGGGTATTCAACCAGATAGGGCCGTATTTCGCCAACAGGTCGCAGAGTTCCCTATCTATCCTCTGCGGGAGTACCACGGGGAACCTGGAGCCGATACGTATTATTTCTACATGCTTTATTTCCCTGAGTCTGGAGAGGACATTTTCCAACTGCTGATTCGAAAGTGTCAGGGGGTCGCCGCCGGAGATAATCACGTCACGGATGCTGCTTTTGTTCCTGATATAGTTAAGCATCCTTTCAATCTCGGCACTGGTCCGTGTCCAGGCACCATGACGCCACTCTCTCTTACGAGTGCAGTGCCGGCAAAGCATGGGGCAGATATCGGTAAGGACCATCAATACCCGGTCAGGGTAGCGGTGTATCAACCCCGGTACCACCGAGTCTTCATTTTCAGCTAACGGGTCTTCCAACCCCATAAACGACATGGCAGTTTCCAAAACGGACGGTACCGCCTGTTTGTAAATGGGATCATCCGCGTTATCCGGGTCAATTAAAGACAGATAGTAGGGTGTGATAGCTAACGGGTATTGCCCGGTCACCATTCCAAGTTGCGACTTTTCTTCGAATGATAGCGGGATATATCGGCTGAGTTCATTAATGGTGGTAATACGGTTTCGGAAGTGCCATTTCCAGTCGTTCCAGCAGATATCGGAAACGCCGGGGAAAAACCTTTCTCTACCGGTGCCATGTTTGCCGGGAGGCTCTTCGTCGGTGGAAGAAGCGCAAATTTGTTCCATAACAGACTCGACTC
>JASFHJ010000219.1:0-3551 GCA_050123255.1 Dehalococcoidia bacterium | reverse complement strand
GGTTCAGCCTGGGTATACTAATAGCCGGATTGGCGCTGTTGGTATCTTCATTCTTCATCAAACGAAATGAACCGGACTATTTTGATGAGAGGGAAGACGATGCCGGTGCGGAAAGGGATGATACTGTTGAGGAGGACGACGATATTGCTGAGGAGGATTACGAGTACACGGACTAGTTACCGGTTTTCCTCAGGTACCACCACCCCAGCCCGCCCAGGATAACCGCTCCCAGCGCCGTCGATAACGCGCAGTAGATAGCGGCCTCGAACCAGAATCCCTGCGGGAAAAGCATGATCAGGTAGTCGGTTGCCGGGTCCAGCATCCAGAAATCGTTAGCGAAGCTTATCAGGTGAAACTGGCGGAAAAACCAGTTGAAGTCTATGGCCGCCGCCACCCCGATTACCACCATCAGAGCCAGCGTAAGTCCACCACCCCAAAGCAGTCCCTTTGCCAGCGGCCGGTGCTCCCGCCACCAGAAAAGGCTCTGCCCGAAGTAAACGCAGGCATATAGTCCCGTCCCCAACAGCAGTATATAAACCAGCCGGAAAAGACCTTTTACATCCCTGAGGTGGATTACCTCTCGTTCGTTGAACAATCGGAACGGTTCTCCGTCCTTAACCAGGTAAACGTCGATGGGTTCGGTATCGGAATTGAAATAGCTGACGAGCCCGTGAGCCGCCATGGAAAGCTGCTCTTTATCCAGCCCGGTGGTCTCACTTACCTCGTACTTTGCGAAACCGTAGGTATAAAACCAGGGGCTGTTTACCGCCGCGCTGACACTGGCCGTCAGCAAAAGAACCGGCAATGTCAGGATAAAAAGCCACTGGGTGATAATCCGGACTACTTTCAAATCTCCCCCACCCGGACGAATATATTAATTATACCATCCCCTATATTGTCTTCGGCCGGCGGGCCATAAAAGCAAAGAACAACCCCGCCACGCTGATACATACCGCGGCGATAAAAGCCGGCGTATAACTGGACGTGGCATCAAAAATAACACCGGCTAAAAAAGCTGAAGATGCATTCGCGGTAACATGGAAAGGAAAGGTTACCCCGATCACCTGAGCATAGCGTTCCCGCGGGAAGTAGGCGCCAATGAACACCGGTAAAGCCGCCGTCATGGAACCGTTACTTATCCCCATGATTACAGCGAATATGTAGAGAAGCCCCAGTTCCCGGGTGGTCAGTAAAATCGTCATAGCCACTATCTGGCAGACAAATGCTGCCGAAGCCAGAATCCTTATATCCAGTTTCAAGGCCAGAAAGCCGAATCCAAGACTACCCATGAGAGCGAAACCGGACATTACACTGAGGGTCGTTGCGGCGGTCAAAGGGTCATAGCCGATATCCTGGATGTAAGCTATCTGGTGAGTCATCAGGATACCGACGGTAAATGCGTTGGCAGCGGCAAATCCGGCTATGAACAGGACGGTTGGTTTTCTTATGATATTAAGAACGCCCCAGCCGGAATGTCTATCCTGAGAAACGGCGGTATCCGACTCTATTGTCTCTATTTCCGATTCAGAATCAGGGGGTATTCCATCCGGCCTTAATCCCATGTCTTCCGGTTTATTTCTAATCAAGAAAACGCCCCCGATTATCACCGGTACACAAATAATTATCGACGCCAGTACCAACCAGGTCGACCGCCAGCCCATGGTTGAAATCAAAGTAGTAACCAGGGGAGGAAAAATAAAGCCGCCCAGCCCGGCACATGCCTGAAATATCCCCAATGCCACAGAGCGCTTTTTGATGAACCAGTTGTTCACCAGGGCCGTACTGGCGATAAATCCCCCGAACCCCGCGCCCAGTCCCACCAGTATATAGAGAAGATATAAATGCCATACTTCATTGACGAAATAGACACCGGCCAGCCCGACAGCCGCCAGAGCATTACCGATAATGATGGTTTTCCTCGGACCGAACCTGTTGACCATCGTTCCGAAGAATGGACTCGGCAGACCGAAGGCCAGGATACCCATTGTCAGTGCCAGGGCTACCTGTCCCCGATTCCAGGTAAATTCCCGGGTAATTTCCGGTAAAAGAACGCCGAAAGCGTGGACAAAAGAACCACCGACAACCAGTAAAACCAGCCCGACTCCGGCCAGGGCTATCCAGCCGTAAAATACACCTTTTCTCGGGGGAAGTGAGAGCGTTGAATTCATCGGTATCGTTGTGTCAGATAGATCACCTGTTTCCCTTATTATACTTCGCAAATTGGTCATCCGTAAAACGAATGTGTTAATCTATAGCATAAGACCGATTTCTTCATCGTAAATCCTACTGATTTCACTTTTTTACGATGTTCTCCAAAACAAAGGGCTATGTTATAATTATCAATACCTGCAATCGGGAGTCATATGTTCACGCACCTGCACGTTCACACCGAATATAGTCTGCTGGACGGGATGTGCCGTATAGACCAACTTTTAGCCCGGGCGAAAGAACTGGGTATGGAAAGCCTGGCGATTACCGACCACGGGGCAATGTACGGGGTCATCGAATTCTACCAGGCTGCCCGGGAGGCCGGTATAAAACCCATCATCGGCTGCGAGGTGTACGTCGCCCCCGGCAGCCGGCTCGACCGCAATGCCAACGCCCGGAATAATCACCACCTTATCCTGCTGGCAAAGAACCACGCGGGTTACCTCAACCTGATCCAACTCACCACCAAAGCCCACCTGGAAGGATATTATTACAAGCCCCGCATAGATAAAGAACTGCTGTTACAGCACAAAGAGGGACTTATCGGGCTCAGCGCCTGTCTTGCCGGGGAATTGTCCCAGCTGTTGCTCAGCGGACGTCACGAAGAAGCCAAACAGGTGGCGCTCTGGTACAAGGAAAACCTGGAAAATTTCTACCTGGAAATAATGCGGCATCCCGTGGCGGAAAACGAAGAGGCGAACCGGCATCTCATCAAGCTGGGTGAGGAACTGGATATACCGCTGGTAGCCACCAACGACACGCACTACATTAAAAAGGAAGACGCCTCCGCCCACGATTTGCTGTTATGCATCGGGACGAACACCACCATCCACGATGAGAAACGGCTCAAGATGGAAGGGGATTTCTATTACCTGAAAAGCCAGGAGGAAATGACGGAAAATTATAAAGATATCCCCCAGGCGCTGGAGAATACTCAGGAAATCGCCGATATGTGCAATCTCGACCTGGAGTTCGGGCGATTGCACCTGCCGGAAATCGAGTTACCGGAGGGTAAAACCGCCGACGAATACCTATCCGACCTGTGCCACGATAATTTCAGGAAATACTATCCCGAACCCACCCCGGAGATAGAAGAAAGACTGGAATACGAACTGGAGGTCATCAGGACGACCGAATTCGCCAACTACATCCTGGTTGTCTGGGATATCATCTCCTTCGCCCGTGAGCAGAACATCTTCTTCGGGGTACGCGGCAGTGCCGCCTCCAGTATCGTCCTGTACTGCCTGGGCATTACCTACCTCGACCCCATTGAACACGGGCTGGTCTTCGAGCGCTTTCTCAACATCGAGCGGCGGGAAATGCCGGATATCGACCTCGATTTC
>JASFHJ010000218.1:0-3563 GCA_050123255.1 Dehalococcoidia bacterium | reverse complement strand
ATGGTATAACCTTTCATCATTATTTCATTTGCCGGTAAGAATTTTAGTCGTGTTTTCTAACCTTGGTACCCCTTTTTATACCGGGTTACTTCCCTTTTCTTACCATTTTCTAACCATTCGATTTTAACGCACACTTATAAAGAGATAGATAAAAATTTATAAAATTTCCGTAAATAAATCGTTAATATTCCATTATTTTTCTGCCACCTGGCAAACTTCCGCTCTGCCAGTTGGCGAATTCCTGCCTACGATTTTGCCACTATACCCCTGACCTGACAATACATGTAGCCCCTCAAATAAGTTCGGGGATTCCCTTGCATCAGCATTGGTGAAAACACCGAGCGATTATTAAAAAAACGACCTGTCAAAGTTGGGGATGGACTCGTGGCGGGAGTGCCGAAATGGCGGTAGATTTGAATTGTCCAAGCTAAAACCAGGAGGAACAGTGATGCAGTTAATGAAAAGGAAGCCTGACAAGGACCAGGAAGGCATCACCGGAATCGAGACGGCTATTATCCTTATCGCGTTTGTGATAGTTGCCTCGGTGTTTGCTTATGTCGTTCTTTCCGCCGGTCTGTTTTCTACACAAAAAGCCAAAGAGGCTATTCACGCCGGCCTCGAAGAAGCCCGGTGCACTATTGAAGTAAAAGGTAATATGTACGGCCTCATGCAGGCTGGCGTACTACAGGAAGTCTATTTCACCGTCGGTACCACCACCGGCGGCGATTCCATAGATTTCACGGATACTTCCGGTAACTCAAGTAACCTGGTGGTTATTTCCTACACCGATGCTTACCAGATGTTCCCCACGGTGAACTGGACATTGACCAAACTGAACACCGTCGACACCGACAACATGCTCGATGACAACGAATTATTCATGATAACCGTCGACCTTACCGTGGTTAGTCTTAATGCCACACCCGAGCAACTGCCCGGTCCCTACCATACTTTCCAGCTGGAGCTCAAACCTCCGACCGGCGCGGTACTCGTACTTGAGCGAACGCTACCGGCCAGGGTCGATCAAATCGTTAACCTGTACTAATCGAACCCGGCCAAGGATACCAGATGAATATATCGGAATTGATCAGTACCTGTCATAAAGACACGGACGGACGGAAGACGCGAGTCGGCCGGATGCAGCCGATTGTTCCCTTTTTGGCCGGTATGTCGTATACCGGCAGCCTGGTTATTTCATATCTTTCTCGTAAAACCATTTTCCCGCAGCCGGTGGCAATCCCGAATCTGAATAACCGGTACCACCGGATAAGGTCACGGGATATTCCCGAACAGTAATGATATTACGTTTTATTTATTTATAACTAGAGATACTTGCGGAAGGGGGTGATGTCTAAAGAAACAGAAAAAGACATTAAGAATACCAAAAAGTTACTCAAACCTGATCAATTTACCGCTAATTAAGGAGGAAAAATGCTAAAGAAATTCTTAAATCGTGAAAAGGGTATCACCGGTCTGGAGACCGCCATCATCCTGATTGCTTTTGTCGTGGTTGCCGCGGTATTTGCGTACACCGCTCTTTCCGCCGGATTATTCTCCACGCAGAAAAGCCAGGAGGCTGTGTATTCCGGACTCAAGGAAGCCCAAAGTACTCTGGAACTCAGGGGTGGTGTTATCGCCGTTGCCGAAACACAGGGCAGCAGCGGTACCATTAACCAATTGAGGTTCACCGTGGCTAACGTACTCGGTGGCGAAGCAATTGATTTCACGCCACCGACTGATACCGATGCCGATGGCATAGCCGATGATACCGGCTCATACAATGTAGTAGTTATTAATTATCAGGACGCCGATCAAACTGTAGACGATCTCTACTGGGAAATTACCAAGCTGGGGAACGCTGACGATGATAACCTTCTAGAGACTAATGAAAGATTTGAAATCAATATCGGCGACACCGATGGTACCGGCGACCTTATCGATGCTCTGTCCACTTCAGCCCTGTCGGTCAAGGAAACCTTTAACCTCGAGATCCTGACACCCGCCGGCGCTACCCTGACAATCGAAAAAACCACACCGGCCTGGATAGACGCTATCGTAAACCTGCACTAATCAGTCCCTAATCCAGTTGACCAAGAATATAAGGAGGAAAAATGCTAAAGAAATTCTTAAATCGTGAAAAGGGTATCACCGGTCTGGAGACCGCCATCATCTTGATTGCTTTTGTCGTGGTCGCCGCGGTTTTTGCCTATACAACTCTTTCAGCCGGCCTCTTCTCCACTCAGAAGAGCCAGGAGGCCGTGTATTCCGGACTTAAGGAAGCCCAGAGCACTCTGGAACTCAAGGGCAATGTTATCGCTACTGCTAACGGTTCCGGTCCCGGTAATTACGTGCAGCAAATAAGCTTCACCGTTTCCAACGTACTCGGCGGCGAGGCAATTGACTTCGAGCCGCCGGATGCTGCTAGCACCGCTACCGGAGTTGCGGACAATTCCAGCGAAAACAAGATTGTCATTAACTACGTCGACCAGTCTCAGACAGTCAATGACCTCTATTGGACCATTGATAAACTCGGCGGCGCCGATGACGATAACCTGCTGGAAAACAACGAAAAGTTCAAGATAACCATCGGCGGCGGTACGGCCGGCTCGGCACCTGGTAATCTTATCGACGCTCTTACGGGTAATGAACTAGATGTAAATACCGAATTCAGCCTGATAATCCAGACACCCGTGGGCGCTGTTCTTGAGATAGAACGGACTACTCCGGCCTATCTGGACACAATTATGAACCTGCACTAATAGACACACAGGTTACGGTGGGGTGGGGGTAAATATTATCCTCCCGCCCCACCTCCCGAGTATAGAGGTGGACTTCCCGCTGGAACTGGCTATAGAAAATTAGAAGTTGTAGGTAAGCACTCGCTCTGAAGAAATTGGAGGAACATTTTGGACAAGGCCGTAACTACAGCTCTACTGATTATAGCGGGGGTTGTATGTATGATATTCGTCTTTAATAGTGTTTATCCGATGGTCAATAGTTCCAGCCAGGCTATGGTCAGCATGGCTGAACAAGTTGACGAACGAATGAAAAGTCGGATAAATATCGTTCACGCGGCGAATACGGCCAACCGTACATCAGTATATCTGTGGGTAAAAAATATCGGGGCACAGACCATCAAGACCGTTGATGACTGTGACCTCTTCTGCGGTCAGGAGGACGGCTTCGAGCGCATCCCCTACACCACCGAGGCGGGAGGCGATTATCCTCAGTGGGAATTTGTGATTGAAAATGATACCGAATGGAGAAACAGCGCAACGATAAAGATAACCATAAGCTATTCCAGCGACCCGGGAGCCGGGACGTATTATACCAAGTTTATTTTACCTAACGGCATATCCAACGAATACTACTTTAGTATGTAACGGAGAAATGAATGGAGACGGCACTGGTCTCTTTAATATGCATAGCATTAATCGTGTTTGGTGGCATGACGATGTCCCAGGGTTTTATGACCACCGTGGACACCAGCACCACCGGACTTGAGGATGTGAGGGAAAGAGGAGAATCCTTGATAAGAACGGATTTATCACCGGTCAGTTCTG
>JASFHJ010000217.1:0-3565 GCA_050123255.1 Dehalococcoidia bacterium | reverse complement strand
AGGAATACTCCTGAAAGCTGCCGAGGAAGCGATTAAAACAGCCAGGGGCAGACTGATATTGATAGAAACATCGTCTACGCCGGCTTATGAGAAGACCCGGAGTTTTTATGGTCGGCACGGTTATGAGGAGATAGCTCGCGTGCCTGATTTTTATGAAACCGGTGACAATAAGCTGATTTTTCAAAAACGGTTCAAATAGAATCAATTAATAAAATTAATTTTTATGAACAATCTCGCTAATTAAAGAGAACATGGAATAAAATTATGTTTCGTATCAGGCGTGTATATGACGATATTACTCCCGCCAATCAACAGGCAATTGAACAGGTTCAGGATATTTTGCGGGCACAATTCCCCACGCTTTCCAAGAGGGAGATAAAAAAATTACCGGAGCAGTTGCGGAATCCCATGAAGTACCGCTTTCGGGCGATCCTTTTTATTGCTGAAGGTATCAAGGAACATGTTGACGGATTTGCCCTCCTTTTCCACGAGCCGACACTGAAATTTACCTATCTTGACTATATATCGGCCGCCGAGCAGAAGACGGGCGGCGGCATCGGGGGGGCCCTTTACGAAAGAATACGCGAGGAAGCTCTCGACCTGGAGACTATCGGACTGTTTTTCGAATGCCTTCCCGATACCCCTGAATTAAGCCGTGACCCGGTAATTAGAAAACAGAACGCGGCGCGGCTGCGTTTCTACGAAAGATACGGAGCACGCCCCATCACCAGCACGGCTTACGAGACGCCGCTCAAGCCCGGGAGTGACAACCCGCCTTTCCTCGTTTACGACGACCTGGGACAGGGAATAGAGTTATCTCGTGATACTGCCAGGGAAATCGTACGGGCTATTTTAGAGCGTAAGTACCGGGGCATCTGCCCCCCGGAATACGTCGAGATGGCGGTTAATTCGTTCCAGGATGATCCTGTCCGGATAAGACCTCCCCGGTACGTGAAAAAACCACCGGTACCGATAAACAGGACCACATCCCAGGATAAACGCATCCGTCTGGTAGTAAACGAACGGCACTGGATCCACCACGTCGAGGAGGTCGGTTACGTGGAATCGCCGGTAAGAATCGACGCGATACTGGAGGAAATCAACAAGACAACCCTGTTCCAGAGAGTGCCGGTACGCCATTTTTCCGGGGACCATATCAAGAAAATCCACGACCACCGGTTCGTGGACTATCTGGAGGCGGTATGTACCCGACTTGATGAAGGCACTGCCATATATCCCTACGTTTTCCCCATACGAAATCGTACCCGTCCTCCCAAGGATTTGCCGATACGAGCCGGATATTACTGCATCGATACCTTTACACCTTTGACCGGCAACGCCTACCTGGCGGCTAAAAGGGCGGTCGATTGCGCCCTCACCGCTGCCAAACAGCTCCTTGAGGGCTACCGCTTGGCCTACGCGCTGGTGCGTCCACCCGGTCACCATGCCGAGATAGCCAGCTTCGGGGGTTTCTGCTATTTCAACTCCACAGCGGCAGCCGCCCAGCTGCTCAGCGGCTATGGTAAAATCGCCATTCTTGATGTAGACTATCATCACGGCAACGGTCAACAGGAGATATTTTACGAGCGATCTGATATACTTACAATCTCGATACACGGCCAGCCGCGTAATACCTATCCCTATTTCAGCGGTTTTGTCAGCGAAAGGGGCAAAGGCAATGGTAAAGGATTTAACCTGAATATTCCACTACCGGAGAACATCGGCGGCGAGGCTCATACCGTTGCTCTCCGTGAAGGACTAAAGAGAATCTGTAATTTCAGACCCGGTTTTCTGGTAATAGCGTTGGGCCTGGATACTGCCCGGGAAGATCCCACCGGCAGCTGGACGCTGGAACCTGACGATTTTGAGAATATGGGTAAACTCATCGGAGAACTGGGACTGCCTGCGTTGGTAGTGCAGGAAGGCGGCTACGATACCCGTGTGCTGGGAAGCAATGTCCGGAATTTCTTCGCAGGATTATGGTCAGGTTTATATGAGACAAAAAGTTAAAATTATTAATCCTGTAACTATTGGAATTATTCATTGAATTTAAGCAAACCCGTCAGGAGGAAGGAATTATGACTTATATTGATAACTAAAGAAAACAAGGAATTTATCACATCATCCAGCTTGATATAATCAGCATTAACCATAAATAGGGAGAAAGAAACCATGAACATTATAGAAAAAATAACCACCAGCAACCGAACCAATATAGTTGTTGGATTTATCCTCATCGTTGCCATAATTGGTATTATCATACTGAGTACTCAGGCCTTCGTAAAATCTAACTCCGATGAAAATACTATAAAAACACTTCAGAATCAGATAGCTGACCTGGAGAGTCAAGTGATAGCCACCAAAACTCAATTAATCACGTTGTCAGCGAAAGTTGAAGATGCGGAAGGGCATGTAGCATCTACGGATTATCAACAAGAGGCCGATATCGCGCTCCTTGAGGAAGGATTAGCCCAGACTAATAATGATATAAACGCGTTAAATAACCAGGTAAGCAGTTTTGCTTCAATACTGTCCAGGTTACAAAGCGAAGTATCCAGAGATTCAACCTCCATTTCGTCAATCGAAGCGGAGTTATCCTCAATAAATTCCTACTTATCCTCTTTTAGTAGCACGATAACTTCGCTGCAAACCAAACTTAATTCACTGGAAAATACGGTTAATTCACTTAATAACACGATTAAGTATCTTATCTCCCCCGGCAATAATCCAGCAGTTTTACTAGCATCACAACCAGTTAACCAGGGCGCAGGTGCGCAGACATTGTTATATACGTTCACCCCATCAAAAAGCGGTTACATCTCCTTCAGTGGGGTTAGCAACTCGGCATGGGCATACATTAGGATAGCCAACAATACTACTACCGCTTCTCAAAACTACCCCTTTGGCACAGGTACGACCTTTAGCGTTCCGATCACAGCCGGGTACAGCTATTCAATAATATTCGGTAATACAGCTTCTTCCGGGACGGTTACAGCTACAGTAACAGCAGTTTATTATTACTAAAACGGAAAGGAGTCGTTTTCGATTCCATATAATATGAACTTGAAATTAAGATAAAAGCAAGTCAGAAGAGGCTAAAATGAAAATTCTATTAGTCGTTGATGGATCATCATACTCGAATCTTTCTATACAGATGATAAAGGCTTTACGTCTTCCGCCCGGTAATGAGATTACATTACTTACGGTTGTGCCCGAACCCAACTTCCTGGGGAGTATTACTTTAGATGCCATCATTGGTTCGAGTAAAGCCAGAGCTAAAGCAAATGATGAGCAGCAAGAAAAGGCTCTTGAGTTGCTTGGAAGCACTTCTCAAGCCCTGAGTAAGAGTAAGATGAAAATAGATACAATGGTACGTTGGGGAAATCCTACTGAGGAAATCGTGTCAGTAGCTGAACAAGAAAAGGCTTCATTAATTATTATGGGAGCCAAGGGACTGACAGACCCGGCTAATTTCCGTTTGGGCAGCGTCGCTTTGAAAGTGGCCAAATACGCTAACTCCAATGTCTTACTCGTCAGGAAGAAAACAGCATCTCTGGCTGAAGAA
>JASFHJ010000216.1:0-3578 GCA_050123255.1 Dehalococcoidia bacterium | reverse complement strand
CGTCGTAAAGATGCCCAAAGCTGACTGGGACCATGACCTGGCGGTGAACCTTACCGGCGCCTTCAACACCATCAAGAACTGTCTGCCGGGGATGCTGGAGCGGGGCTGGGGACGTATTATCAACATCTCATCGATAACCGGCACCATGGGAGGAGCCGGACAGTGCAGCTATGCCGCCACCAAAGCCGGACTAATCGGTCTGACCAAGACGGTCGCCCTCGAAGGTGCGCGGAAGGGAGTTACCTGTAATGCCCTGGTACTCGGTATTTTCGACGGCGGCGCTTGGCACGAGGTCGCCCCGGAATTCCAGGAACGTATCGTGAAAAGCATGCCGATGCGCCGACCGGGTACGCCACAGGAACTCAGCAACCTGGTCGTTTTCATGGCATCGGAAGAATCCAGCTATATCACCGGCGAGGCCATCGAAATCAGCGGTGGCGCCGGTTTATTCACTTTTTAATCGTAGAGTACCGTTTCTTACGAAAGGAGAAATAATATATGAGTGAGGCAGTAATTGTCAGCGGAGTAAGAACAGCCATCGGGAATTACGGGGGTGCCTTGCAGGACGTCCCGGCAGTGAAGCTGGGCGCTATCGTCATCAAGGAAGCCCTGAAAAGAGCCGGGCTGAAACCCAAAGGTAATGCCGGTTATGCTCCGGAGTCGTTGAAAGATGCCGGCGTAATCGAACTGGAACAGAAATATGCCGACTGGGAAGGTACGACCCAGGAAGTTGATGTTGACGAAGTTATCATGGGTAACGTCATCCAGGGCGGACAGGGACAGAATCCCGCCCGGCAGGCATCAATCTACGCCGGTGTCCCCAAGGAAGTCAACGCATACACGGTAAATAAGGTGTGCGCTTCCGGTATGAAGGCGGTTGCCCTGGCGGCGCAGTCAATCAAAGCCGGCGACGCCGAAGTTGTGGTAGCCGGCGGCATGGAGAATATGAGCGCCGTCCCCTACTACGCCCCCAAGATGCGCTGGGGCGCCCGGATGTTCAACGTCGATATGGTTGACGGTATGGTACATGACGGACTGTGGGAAGTGTTCTACGATTATCACATGGGCGTCACCTCGGAGAACATCGCCGAGAAATACGGCATAACCCGCGAGGAGCAGGATGCCTTCTCCCTAGAAAGCAACAACCGGGCTCTGGCGGCTACCAGAGACGGCATTTTCAAAGAAGAAATAATCCCGGTGGAAGTCAGGGTTAAAAGAGAAACGAAGAATTTCGAGGTTGACGAACATCCCCGGGAGACCTCGATGGAAATGCTGGGCAAGCTGCCCACGGTGTTTAAAAAGGACGGCGGGGTTACCGCCGGTAACGCCTCGGCAATCACCGATGCCGCGGCCGCCCTGGTGATTATGTCGGCGGAAAAGGCCGCCAGCCTGGGACTGAAGCCGATGGCGACCATCAAGGCTTATGCCGCCGGCGGCGTGGACCCGGCTTACATGGGACTGGGCGTGGTACCGGCTACCAAGAAAGCCCTCGAAAAAGCCGGACTGACACTGAAGGACATCGATTATCTGGAACTGAACGAGGCTTTCGCTTCGCAGTCGCTGGGCTGTGTCCGGGAGCTGGACATAGACATGAGCAAGACCAACCTCCACGGCGGCGGGATATCGCTGGGGCATCCCATCGGCTGTACCGGCGCCAGGATTCTGGTGACGCTGGCTCACGAGATGAACCGGCGCGACCTGAAATACGGTCTGGCGGCGCTGTGTATCGGCGGCGGCCAGGGCATGGCGACGATTATCGAGCGGAAATAGAACAAGCCTAAATAATATTACTGATAAATAAAACGAGGCTGGACAGGGAAACCCGGCCTCGTTTTGTCTTTAATGTTATGGCAAGTAAATCGGGTTTATGTTAAGTGAGGATTTTATTCCGTTACTTAGGTATTGTTCCCGCCCGGACCCACCCATTAAGGAAAAGAGGGGCTTCGCCCCTCTTGAACACCCCAATCGGGGAGGAACGGCTCCGGTATTTTTTTATATAGCATCGTTCGAACACATATTTGGAATGACACGATCCAGGTGATTACTTTATTTACCGGAAGGATGCATAGTAAGATAAGAAAGCGTAAAGATTCCGGGAGGTACGGACATGAAAAGGACAGGCGTGTTTTATCACGATATTTGCGGGAAAGAAGCCTACAGCAGCCTGGCGATGGGAGTCGAGGAAGGGTTTAGAAGCATAGAGAAAGAAGGGCTTTTCGCGGAGCCGAACGTGACGTGGTATGAATCGGAACCGGCTACGGAGGAACAAATCGCACGACTCCACAGCCGGGACTGGATAGACCAGGTAAAAAGGACGCAGTGGTGGCAGGTATCTCTCTATTCGGTCGGCGGCATGATAGGAGCCACCGAAAGGGTACTGAAAGGCGAGATAGACAACGCCCTGCTGATCGCCGGGGTCGGCGGTCACCACGCTCATCGTGATAACGCCTGGGGCGGCTGCTATTTCAACGTTATCGGACTCGGCATTCCTCACGCCAGGGCCCTTTCGCTGGGTAAGAGATTCGCCATCGTGGACACGGATACCCATCACGCCGACGGCGTCAGGGACCTGTACCAGAATGACGAGGAAATGCTGCATATCTGTTTTTGCGACACCTTTTCCTGGGCTTACAGCAACGACGACCGGCTGGAAAGCGAGACGAAATTCTGTTTCCCTCACGGGTCCAGCGACGAAGAGGAAATAGCCAACGTCGCCAGAGAGGTCCCGGAAAGGGTGAAAAAATTCAAGCCGGAGCTTCTTTACTGGCTGTGCGGCATGGACACCCACCAGGACAGCTACGGCACCGCCGCCCTGACCGAGAAGGCTTATCCCAAGATGGCGAAAATCATCAAGCAGCTTGCCGACGAGTGCTGCAGTGGCAGGTTAATCGTGAAAACGTGCTGCAATACGCGACCTCATGCCACCAGGTATATCATACCGAGAATAGTGGACGTACTGGCGGAAACAGGAAAATATTCCGATGAGTGAAAAATATATCCCCCTCGCCCCGATATTATATTTGTCCCTGCCCACCCATCCCACTAAGGAAAAGAGGGGGCAGAGCCCCCTCTTAAACACCCCCTATCAGGAGAGGGAGGTATGAAAGCGAACGGAAGCCGGCCGGCTTGGGTGGGAATAGATATCTCAGGGGGGTGGGGATCCGCTGGCTTTAAAGAGATTGCCGCGTCGCTATACTCCTCGCAATGACGGGTTGGAGACTAACCCCGCTTTTCGTATTCGGGGCACCAGGTAGCGTTGGGGCGTTCCGGTCGCCGGCAGGCGCTCCGCCAGTTCCACTTACAGCTATCACACAGCAGGACCTTGATACCCAGCCACTTCTTCAGCCGGGTAACAAATCTGCTCCAGAGGCCGGGGCCGGTTTTTGACTTCATACCGGCTTCAGTTTAGCAAACCGGTTTACCGATAACAAATATAAACCCGGAGTATTCCTAAGTTTCCACTATTATGTTAAAATACGTTAGAGCTTTTGACTATGAGGTAAAGGGTCATGGCGAGATTAATTAACCGACACCGGGGAGCGAAGAGTAAATCCAAAGCAGAAATTACCCAGACACAG
>JASFHJ010000215.1:0-3599 GCA_050123255.1 Dehalococcoidia bacterium | reverse complement strand
TAGCCGAAATATCTATTCGAGAATAATATTATCGATCAATCTCGTCGCGCCGAATTTCACCGCTATCGATACCAGCGCTGACTTATCAATTGTATCCAGTTCCCGCAAAGTCCCGATATCCGCCGCGCTTATATAGTCGATTTCCGCCATTGGCTCTTTTTCTATTATTTCCTTCATAGCAGTACGTATAGTTCCGGCGTTCCTTTCGCCCTGCCGGTATAGTTGCTGAGCCAGCATCAGAGATTTGTACAACACCGTTGCCGCCTGCCGTTGTTCCTCGTTGAGGTAGGTATTACGACTGCTCATCGCCAGTCCGTCCGGCTCACGGATAGTAGGGCAGGTGACGATTTCCAGCGGCATGTTCAGTTCTTTCACCATCTTCCTGATAACCAGCAATTGCTGGGCGTCTTTCCGGGCGAAATAGGCTCTGGTCGGTTTTACAATATTGAACAGCTTGGCGCAAACCGTACCCACACCCCGGAAATGACCGGGCCGTTTGGCGCCTTCCAGGACGTCGGTTATACCCTCGATATCCACCCAGGAATTAAAGCCCGGAGGATACATTTCCTCTGCCGTCGGCATGAACACAACATCGGTATAAGGTTCCAGCATAGCAAGGTCGCGTTCGGTGTCACGGGGGTAGCTCTTGAAATCTTCGCCGGGCCCGAACTGCGTTGGATTCACGAAGATACTGACAACTACCGCCTCGTTCTCTTCACGGGCTCGTTTCACCAGCGACAGGTGCCCTTCGTGGAGATATCCCATCGTCGGCACAAAGCCAACCGTCGCTGCCAGTTCGTGGCGAATCTTCCCGTAAACATCGATCTTCTCTACCACTTTCATGGTCATGCCTCCCGATAGTAAAAGAGGGGCCTAGCCCCTCTATGTGGTAATCGCAAATTCAAAGCCTGATTACTTATCTTTCAACTGCTCCAGGATGCTTTCGTCCATGGGAAAGCTGTTGGCTTCGGTGGGGAATTTACCGGAGGTTACTTCTTCTTTATATTCCGCAATAGCATTTGACATAATATCTACCATCTTAGCGTACTGTTTGGCATGCTTGGGTATATAACCGGTGTGAGAACCGAGAATATCGTTGATAATCTGGACCTGTCCGTCACAGCCGGCGCCAGCGCCGATGCCGATGGTAGGGACGCTTACTTTCTGCGTGATAAGGGTCGCCAGGGCAGCAGGGACGGTCTCCAGAACAATGGCAAAAACGCCGGCTTGATCCAAGGCTCTGGCGTCATTGAGCATGCTGGCGGCAACCTCGGGTGTTTTCCCCTGTATCTTGTGTCCGCCTATCTGGTTAATCGACTGCGGAGTAAGCCCGATGTGCCCCATTACCGGTATTCCGCATTCAACAATCCTTTTCACTTTATCGGCAACGTTGACACCGCCTTCGAGCTTTACTGCCTGGGTACCGGCTTCCTGGACAAACCGGCCGGCGTTTTTCAGGGCCTGTTCGGTGCTGAGGTGATAGGTCATGAACGGCATATCGCCGACTATCAATGCATTACTGGTACCTCTTACAACCGCTTTGGAGTGATATAGCATGTTTTCAATTGTCACCGGGATGGTTGATTCATATCCCAGCACGACATTGCCCAGACTATCGCCGACCAATATTAATGGTACTCCAGCTTCGTCGATTAACCTGGCTGTGGAGTAATCGTAAGCGGTGAGCATGGTAATCTTCTCACCTGTTTGCTTCATTTCCTTGATTTTGTTAATACTGACTCGCATAGCTTCTCCTAGGAGAGAAATACTTCATCGAGGTCTTTAACCGGCTGGTTCTTTTCGTCTACCAGAACGATCCTGGGTTTGTGGTTCCGGGCTTCCTCGTCCCGCATATCGGTGTAGGTGAGTATGATTACGAGGTCGCCCTTGACCGCCAGGCGCGCCGCCGCACCGTTCAGGCAGATATCGCCGCGGCCCGGCTCTCCTTCGATAACGTAAGTGCTGAACCTGGCGCCGTTATTGATATTCAGCACCTGCACCTGCTCGTACGGCAACATATCGGCGGCTTCCATCAACTTGGTATCGATAGTGATACTGCCCTCGTAGTCGATGTTGCCGTCGGTTACCGTGGCCCGGTGTATTTTGCTTTTCAGCATGGTTCTCATCGCATTACCCCCGGATTAATTATCTCATTTTACGGTTAATATTGATTCAAGTTCCTGGGAACGTTTTTCGTTTATTTTACCCTTAGCAAGGGATATCGGCACGGTTTGCCGCCCCAGCTCGCGGTACGTGGAAACAAGCGCCGGTGCTTTTTCTTCCAGAGTTTCCAGGTGTTTGATGATAGTGCCCGTATCCCCGCGGGCGATAGGCCCGGTCAAGCAGTCAGGTATGCCGATGTTCTCGATATTGTTGAGGGTGCCCCGTAGTAGCGGCAGCAAAGCCTCGGTAGCTTTGTCGGGCGGGATGGAGAAGGTCTTCCATAAATCTGTGGCGAGTTTTACCAAAGTGACCAGGTAGTTACAGGCGAAAACAGCGGCGGCATGATAAGCAGCTTTATCCCCGGCTTTCAACTCGATGGCATTTCCGCCCAGAGCCGCTGTCATCTCTCTGAGCGTGGTTTTCAGCGGTTCTTCGGCTTCTATGGCGAATGTCGACCCGGGGATATTGGCAACCGCCTGCTCGATGCCGGCGAAGGTCTGCAGGGGGTGGAATCCACCTACCATCGCTCCGGCTTTTCCGGCCGGTTCCAGGACCGCTGTGGAATCGGCGCCGCTGCAGTGAACGACGCTTTGCCCGGAACGCCAGTTTACCTCAGATACAACCGTTGCGATAGCGTCGTCGGGAGTCGTGATGAATACCAGGTCGGCAATGTCAGCCACCTCCTGGTTGCTTCCCAGTATTCGCAGATTGCTGACCGGTTTCGCTGTGCTTCCGGAGGGAGCCTGGCTTTTCCTGCTCGCCCCCACGAACCGGTATCCTTTTTCGCTTAATAGTATCGCCAGGGCGGTACCTACGGTCCCGGCGCCTATGAAGCCTATTCTGAGCATTTCACCCCCAAAATAAAAACCCTCTCTGATTACAGAGAGGGCTGAAGGTTTTTTCGGGTTATTTGCCGTCTCGGTCGAATCAGATCCAAGCGACTTATTTTGTTAAGGTTTATTGTCTCCAGCTCACCGCTAAGAGTCGATGGCTATATATAAATTTTACTGCAACATATATCGCTTGTCAATAGAACTAAATTACATTATTCTTAAAACAGGTTGGGCATACGTTTAGCCTGTTCATTGTCTCATGTGTAATCATAGTGTATAATTTCCTCATAATCCTTGACGGGGAGGCAATAAAATAGAAGTTATCCCTTCCATAGACCTGAGAGATGGGCAGTGTGTTCGCCTTTACCAGGGAAATTATAACGAGGAAACGGTATTTTCCGACGACCCGCTGGATGTCGCCCTGAAATGGCAGTCGATGGGGGCGCCGCGAATCCACATCGTCGACCTCGACGGCGCGGTTTCGGGCGAAATCAGGAACCTTGATATTATCCGGGAAATCGTCATGGCGATGCTGATACCCACCCAGCTCGGCGGCGGCATCCGCGATATCGAGACGATTGAAAGCCTCCTGAAAACAGGCGT
>JASFHJ010000214.1:0-3600 GCA_050123255.1 Dehalococcoidia bacterium | reverse complement strand
ATGCGGAGCACGGCGAAGCGACGGTAAGACAGGTTCCTGCAACTCGGGGTTGTTGCCGGTAATATCCTCGTTCTGCGCCCATCACGGCGAGGAGCCGGTGCTTTCCGGTACGCGGGGCTCCGGGACAATATTCCTCGGCAACTGTAACATGCGCTGCGTGTATTGCCAGAACTACCAGATAAGCCAGGAACCGGAAGCGCAGCTTAAGAACGAGGTGGAAACCCGCGTTCTCGCCGAACGCATGATTTATCTCCAGGACGAACCGGGCTGCCATAACATCAATTTCGTCACGCCTTCGCACTTCGTGCCCCAGATTCTCCGCGCTGTCCTGACCGCGGTACCGATGGGACTGCGCGTGCCGCTGGTCTATAACACCAGCAGCTATGATTCGGTGACGACACTCCGGGAAGTAGACGGCATTTTCGATATCTACCTCGCTGATTTGCGGTATGCCTCCGATAGATTAGCCCGTAAATATTCCAAGGTGCGTCACTATGTGGAAAGCTCCCGCGAGGCTATCAGCGAGATGTACCGCCAGGTGGGAAATCTTGAAGTAGATGAATATGGTATAGCCCGGAAGGGCCTGATTATCCGGCACCTGATACTCCCCAATGATATCTCCGGCAGCGGGGAATCACTCCGCTGGCTGGTTGAGGAAATCTCGCCGGAGGTTACCGTCAGTATAATGTCGCAATACCACCCGGCTCATCGCGCCCGCAAGTATTCGGAGCTGAACCGCCGTATAACCCCTGAGGAATATGAAAGTGTCGCCAGGCTGGTGGAAGAACTGGGTATGGTCAACGGCTGGATGCAGGGTATGGAATCGCACGAGTACTATTTACCGGATTTTGAACGCGGGGATGGTCCGTTTGAGGAAGACGGTTAGAATATGAAAGACGGTGAACGAAAGAGCTTAACGTTTTCGCTTGGTGAAGGCAAAACGGATCTTCTTGCCGTTAACCTTGTCTTTTTTATTGACGTTTTCAATAAAGGTCTTGAGGTCTTTAGCGGGTTTATCCGTATTTTCGGTTTTGGCGGCTTTAGCGGTCATGACGATGTCCTTTTCAGTTGCTACCGGAATTATTATATCACACGTCAGGCGTGAAAGCTACCGTGGGGCTTTGGTTGAGTAGATATGACTGACGAATCTATATTAAAAGATATCCGCATTATTGACTTTACCTGGGTGCTGGCGGGGCCTTACGGCACCCGGCTGCTGGCCGATTACGGGGCTGAAGTAATCAAGGTACTGCCTTTGTTGCCGGCGGAGGACGACACTCCCTTCGCGCGGTCATATTATAATTATTGGAACCGTAACAAGCTGGGCGTCGGCCTGAATCTTAACTCACCCGAGGGAATAAAGCTGGCGAAAAAGCTGGTGGCTGTCAGTGATGCCGTTATCGAGAACTTTACCCCCCGGGTGATGGCTAACTGGGGACTGAGCTACGAAAACCTGAAGAAAATAAAACAGGACATTATCATGCTGAGCATGTCGGTGATGGGACAGACCGGACCATGGCGTGATTACACCGGTTACGGACCTACCGTCCAGGCGTTTTCGGGAATGACGGCGCTGACGTCGTTCGGTAAAAAAGCGCCCCTGGGACCGGGTTTTTCTTACGCCGACCATGTTGCCGGTCTGTATGCGTCCATGGCTTTACTCGGGGCGCTGGAGCACCGGCGGCAGACCGGGGAGGGGCAGTTTATTGATATATCGCAGGTGGAGGCCACGGCCAGCCTGCTGGGCGGCGCGATAATGGAAACCTCGTCGGGGGAAGAGGTTGGTCCCCGGGGTAATTATTCGTCGAAGGCCGCCCCGCATAATGTCTATAAATGCCGGGACGATAGCTGGATTGCTGTCTCTGTATATTCCGATGATGAATGGGATCGATTGAAAAGCGTGATGGGTAATCCCCTTTGGGCGGATGATGAAAAGTACACCGGTCTGTCGGGACGGCTCGATAACCGGAAGGAACTTGACGATATATTGGAGAAATGGACCCGGCGATATTCCGGCAAAGAACTGATGACATTGTTGCAAATAAACGGTATTGCCGCCGGAGTGGTGCAGGACGCTAGTGACCTTATGAACGATCCCCGGTTAGTTACCCGTGATTTCTTTATTAAAGATAAAGAGGCGAAAGAAATCGTTGATGCCAGCCCTATCAAATTCTCAAGAACACCGGCCATTTATCGTGGAGACGCTCCGGCAACGGGACGGGATAACGACTACGTTTATCGTCGGCTGCTGGGTTTATCCGTCGATGAGATAACCCGCCTTGAAGAGCAGGGAATTATCTAGATTTTCTGTTACCGTGCGGTTATAATACGGGTGTAAATCCTTTAGCGGGAATCAGGTCTGGTGAGGAGAATATTATGGAACATCTCTGGGCACCCTGGCGAATCCAGTATATACTCGGTGAAAAGCCGGAAGGCTGTATCCTGTGTGATTTACCGGCGCAAAACAACGACGTTGAGAATTATATTCTTTATCGCGGTAAAACCAATTTTATCATGTTGAACGGTTTCCCCTATAACCCGGGGCATCTGCTAATAGCCCCCTACAGTCATAAAGATACCCCGGAAAAGCTCTCCGAAGAAGAGAGAAACGAACATTTTCAACTGATTACCCATAGTTTGGAGGTTCTCAGGAAGGTTTTTCAACCCGGCGGGTTCAATATCGGTGCCAATATCGGCAGCATTGCCGGAGCCGGTATCGATGACCATTTTCACAGCCACATCGTGCCGCGGTGGCAGGGTGATACCAATTATATCCCGGTCCTGGCCGATTTGCGGGTCGTACCGCAGGCGCTGGCGGATACCTATCAGGAATTACAGGGCAAGTTTTAGTCCGGGATTACGGGGCAGGTGATGTGGAAAGCGGTTTTTCGGAGGGAACGTTCAATGGTTAAACAAGACAATCCCGGGTTTCTGTGTCCTAAAGAGACATTTGACAGTGTGCCGGACTTTTTCAATCCACCGCGAATATTTCCAGTTCAGGGTGTTTCAGGGCTTCGTCGTGAATCATGCCCCGGGCGATAAACGCCAGACCCAGGTTACTGCCGCGTCCCGGGGCCAGCAGACCTCCCCGTTTCAGCCGGTAAGCATCCAGGGTTGCTTCCGGAAGCCGGATATAACCCCCCGGTTTAACGGTTGACCAGCAGAACAACCTTTCCCGGTATTTGATGATTTCGTTCTCCGGTATCCTGTATTCCACCAGGCCGGGTACATTTTCGAACATTGGCTTGAGTTTTGATTTCTCTATAATGCTGAATTTAGTAACGATGAATCCTCCCGAGGTACGGCTGCCGTTGCATAATACGACCCCGTCGCCGTCTCCGAATCCGTATTCGGCGCAGGCTTCCGGGGGTATGACGATAGCGCCGTTTGCCCCGATTTTCGATAGGCCGAAGATATATTTACCGCCTTTGACGAGTTGTGGCATTTGCGTACTCCCGGTATAAGTCTACCAGCCCCCGATGATTTGTCAATATTGGATTTTTGATTTTCAAGTTTATACAATGGTATTAGAGACACCGGAAAAGGATGTGGAAATGGAGTGGAAAAAGGGACTTTGCGGAATATGCCCGGCCGGTTGCT
>JASFHJ010000213.1:0-3602 GCA_050123255.1 Dehalococcoidia bacterium | reverse complement strand
AAACAGCGTGCCGGTCCGGGCATTTCCAGTTCCACACCGGCGTTTGCGGCCGGAACCGTATTATGCACCGCCCCCCAATCCGATACGATAAAGCCTTCGAAATTCCACTCTTTTTTAAGGATGCCGGTGAGAAAAACCTCGTTCTCCGAGGCATAGGTACCGTTAATCCGATTGTAGGAGCACATCACGGTCCAGGGATTGCACTCTTTCACCGCCGCCTCAAATGCCGGCAGATATATCTCGCGGATAGTCCTCTCGTCGACCTCGGAGCTTATGGTCATTCTTTCGTATTCCTGGTTATTCAGGGCGTAGTGCTTCACCGAGACGCCGACGTTCTGGCCCTGAACGCCGCTGATATAGGCTACGGCCATCCCGGCGGCAAGATAAGGATCTTCCGAATAACCCTCGAAGTTGCGGCCGCCGAGGGGAGAACGCTGTATATTGATGCAGGGTCCCAGGAGAATGGCGCATCCTTTCGAGCGCGCGTCCCTGCCGATGGCCCCTCCTACACGTTTGATTAATTCCGTGTTCCAGGTGGCGGCCAGCGCCGAACCGGTGGGGAAACAAACGGCTTCCAGAGTCACGCCGGGTTCGGTATCCGACATCGCCCGGACGCCGTGAGGCCCGTCGGTCATCTTCAGCGACGGTATACCCAGTCGCGGGATATCGCGAGTATGCCAGAAGTCGATTCCCGCCAGCAACGATACCTTTTCCTCGATGGTCATTTCACCTATCAGCTTTTCAATATCCATTTCCCGGGCAAATTCCTTCCCTCCGGAGATACCAGCCACATTATAGCCCATTCGGATAGGTATTTATATCCAGTCCGTTTATGTGATATAAATCATATTTACATCCTCTCCCGGCACAGGTATAATGGGAATGACTGTAATTAACCCGCCGCAACATCAGCGGTTTCTTTTAACGGGCTGTCGGTTTTAGTTATGAAACTTGGTATTGATATCGGTTCGATTACCGCCAAGGCGGTTGTGCTAGATAAATCCAACAACATCATCGATTCATGGTATCGGCGTACCCACGGCCAGCCCATCGAGACTTTTCTGGGTATCCTGGAGGAAATCCTGGCGAAATACCCCGTCGAGAGCTTTGAATCAGCCGCCGCCACCGGCACCGGAGGTAATCTCATCGCCACCCTCCTCGGGATACCCTTTGTTAACGAGATAACCTCACAGGCAGCCGGGACAGCCCGCTTTCACCCGGACGTACAGACCATCCTGGAAATAGGCGGTGAAGATTCCAAACTGATAGTCCTGGAAAGGGAAGCCGACGGGAGCTCGAAAGTCGGCGATTTTGCCATCAACGGCGTCTGCGCCGCCGGAACCGGCTCCTTCCTCGACCAGCAAGCCTCCCGCATGGGTATCCCCATCGAAGAATTCGGGGAAGTAACCCTGAAGTCAGAAAACCCGCCGCGCGTTGCCGGACGCTGCAGTGTCTTTGCCAAGAGCGATATGATTCACCTGCAGCAGGTGGGTACCCCGGTGCATGACATCGTGGCGGGACTTTGCTTCGCCATGATTCGCAACTTCAAAGGTCAGGTAATCAGGGGCCGGGAACTAGCCGGGCCAGTCTCCTTCCAGGGCGGCGTGGCCGCCAACAAGGGAATTATCCGGGCGATCAAGGAGGTGCTGGAGATGGATGACGCCGACCTCATTATCCCCGAATATTTCGCGGTACTGGGCGCTGCCGGGGCGGCGATAAACGGCGGGGAACAAACGATCCCCGAAGATGTCCTGCAAAAAATCCGCGATTACATAGCTGGCCGCGAATACAAGTTCACCACCCTGACACCGCTGGAGGGCGATGATTACCCGATATATACCGACCCGGTAAAGCTCGAAGCTGACGAACCGGTTGAAGCCTATGTCGGGGTGGACATCGGCTCCATCAGTACCAACGTGGTGGTAATCGATAGAGATAATAACGTCCTGGCGCGTCGCTACCTGATGACCGCCAGCCAGCCTATCGAGGCGGTGAAACAGGGACTGAAAGAGGTAGGCGAGGAACTCAAAGGTAAGGTAATCATCAGGGGCGCCGGTTCCACCGGCTCGGGGCGTTACATGACCGGCGAGTTCTTCGGTGCCGACATCACCCGCAACGAAATCACCAGCCACGTCCGGGCGGCGGCATTCCTCTGCCCGGAAGCCGATACCATCTTTGAAATCGGGGGGCAGGACGCCAAGTACATGAGCCTGCAGAACGGCACTATCATCGACTTCACGATGAATAAGGTCTGCGCCGCCGGAACGGGCTCCTTCCTGGAGGAGCAGGCGGAAAAGCTGGACATCAACATCAAGGAAGAATTCGGCAATCTGGGGCTGGCGGCGAAAAAGCCCCTCGACCTCGGCGAGCGCTGCACCGTGTTCATGGAGTCGCAGCTCAACTTCTGTAAACAGCGCGGCGCCGCCAAGCAGGACCTGGTAGCGGGTCTGGCGTATTCCGTGGTGAAGAATTACCTGACCAAGGTGGTCGAAGACCGGAGAATCGGTAACAACATCCTTTTCCAGGGCGGTACCGCCTTCAACCGGGCGGTCAAAGCAGCCTTCGAAAGCGTTCTCGGGAAAAAAGTACAGGTGCCCCCGCAGCATGATATCCTGGGCGCTATCGGCGTGGCTATCCTGGCCAAAGAGCAAATGCAGTCCGGCGATAAGCCGACGCGGTTCCGGGGCTTCGACCTTGCCGAAAGAAAATACGAGCTTTCCACCTTCGAGTGTGAAAGCTGTTCCAACCGCTGTGAAATACACAAGGTGGTTTTCGAGGGTGAAAAACCGTTGTTTTACGGCTCGCGCTGCGGAATCTGGGACAGCGCCGAAAAGAAAGAAAAACGGGATTCCTCCCCGATTCCCCGCCTCTTCGAGGAACGGATACAGGCGCTGGTCAATACATATGACAAGGACAGCCCGGATAACCCCAACGGCAAGGCGGTGGGAATTCCCCGCGTGCTGTTTTTCCACGAACTGTTCCCGCTCTGGAAAGCGTTTTTCACCGAACTCGGCTTCCAGGTAGTCGTTTCCGACCCCACCAACCGCCATATCATCCGGCAGGGTGTGGAAAACATCGTCGAAGAGCCCTGCCTGCCGATAAAGATAGCCCACGGGCATTTGCTCAACCTGCTGGAGAAAAACCCCGACTTCATATTCATGCCGGTGCAGTGCACCATGGAGAAAATTTCCGACGATTTCGCCAAGTCGTGGAACTGCCCACTGACCCAGAGCCTGCCCTATATCCTGCTCAGTTCGGTAAAAATCAAGGAGGCTCTATCATCGTCGTCGGGCAAGGATATCAAGGTATTGAAGCCGGTAATACACCCTGACCGCGGTCGCGACTGGACGAGGAAAATACTCCGGCAAACCGCCCGCGACGCCGGTATAACCTCCCGCGGACTAATAGACAAAGCTATCGACGTTGCCTTTGAATACTTCGACAAGTTCAACGACTGGCAGCAGCAGCGCGGCAAGGAGATATTGAACCAGCTCAAACCCGATGACAAAGCCATCGTCATCATCGGGCGGGCTTACAATACCTATGACGAAGCCCTGACGCTGAATCTGGCGGAAAAACTCCGAGACCTTAATATGCTGGCC
>JASFHJ010000212.1:0-3607 GCA_050123255.1 Dehalococcoidia bacterium | reverse complement strand
TTCCGGGGGTATAGTTGCAGAAAGTAGCGGTAATAACCGATAGCATTGCCTGTATGACAAGGGAATACGCCGAACGATATAAAATCGGCATCATTCCCATTAATTTTTATGCAGAGGGTAATTTATTCCGGGACTGGGTGGATATTACTCCTTCGGAAGCCTATGAACTATTTCTCCGAGACCCCGACTCCTTTAAATCCTCCGCCCCCACCCCTGATGAATGCATGCAGGCATTCCGCCAGGCCAGCCGTATAGCGGAAAGCGCCCTGTGTATCACGGTTTCCGTCAAGCTCAGCGCCACGTATAACTCCTGTCTGGACGGTAAAGAGCTACTGCAGAAAGAGTTGCCTGATTTCAATATAGAGGTTTTCGATTCCAAATCGGCGACCGCATCGGAGGGCATGATAGCTTTAGCCGCCGCCCGGGCCGCCGAAGAAGGAAAAGAACTGGCGGATGTAATAGATATCGCCAGGAAAGTCAAGGAAAAAGTCCACACATATCTGTACCTGGACACTCTGGAACATGTCTACCGTTCCGGTCGAATCCCCAAGATAGCTTCGCAAATAGGCTCGGTGCTTAACATCAAGCCCATACTTTTTGTCAACGATGTGGTCCGTTTCAATACGGTGGTGAGGAACCGGAAGCAGGGACTGAAAAAGATACTCCAGATAATGAGGGATAAAACCAAAGGCAAACCTATCCGGGCTGCCGTAATGCATGCTTACGCCCCGGAGGAAGCTGAAATTATTAAGGAGCGCGTTGCCGCCGAGTTCGACTGCGTGGAGCTGTGGGTTACCGAATTCAGTCCCGTCATGGGCTATGCCTGCGGTACCGGAACCGCGGGGGTTGCTTTTTACGTAGAAGAGGAGGAGAGCTAAATGGCATTACAGATAACCGCCGCTATCATCATCGGGTACATACTGGGATCCATTCCCTTTGCGTATATTATCGCCCGGATGAAAAAAGGCGTGGATATCCGCGAAGTGGGCGGGGGTAACGCCGGCGCCCTGAACGTTTACCGGCAGGTGGGACCTTTATACGGCCTGGGTGTGCTGGCAACGGATATCGGCAAGGGAGCCCTGGCGGTTTTAGTAGCCGGATGGATGGACCTTTCGCTTAGCTGGGTATGCGTAGCCGGTTTTGCATCCATCGTCGGGCATAACTGGCCGTTATTTCTGAAGTTCCGGGGCGGTAAAGGGGCGGCAACGGTTATCGGGGTGCTGCTGGGTTTCATGCCCATCGAAACCCTTATTGCCGGGGCTATCGTAATCGCCTTCATCGGTATCACCAGGAACGTAAGACTGGCGCTTTTCGCGCTGGTGCTGACACCCCTTTTCGCCTGGCTGTTCGATAAAGAAATGATATACGTTTATTATCCCCTGGGACTGCTGGCTTTCATCGGTATTTATACCCTCATAGGACTAAAAGCCGAACTGGCTAAACCCGGTACGCGGGAGAACCTTTTCATCGATAAAGAATATACCCGCTGGCAGACCAGGAAAACCGATACTTAACATTATATAAAGATGAAAAACGTTGGTGTTGTTACCGATACTACCGCCTGTATTCCCCGCGAATACGTGGAGAAATACGGCATCTCCGTTGTTCCGGTGCAATTGAATATCAACGGTCGCTCTTACCGTGACGGGATAGACATCAAGCCCGACGAATTTTACGCCCTGCTCCGCGAAGCCGAAAAAACGCCCACCACCTCGAGCTCATCCCCGGCACCGTACCTCGAGGCTTATACACGAGCCAGCGGGAACGCCCGGAATATCGTATGCTTCACCGAGCCGGCGAAATTCAGCGCCATGTTCGATGCCGCCAAGATTGCCAGAGAAGTCGCCCGGAACACCCTGCCCGGAATTACCATAGAGGTCGTCGAGTGCTCCACCGCCGCCGCCGGACAGGGGCTGGTGGCTCTCTACGCCGCCCGGCTGGCCGATAATAATGAATCTCTGGAGGATACCATCGCCCGGACCGGCGAGCTCATGCCCCGGGTGCAAATTTTCGCGGCTCTGGACAGCCTCCGGTATCTCGCCAGGAGCGGCCGGGTACCCCAGGCGGCCGCCATGGTCAACTCCGTACTGAACATCAAACCCGTTTTCACCCTCAACCAGGGCAACGCCCACACGGTTGCGCTGCCGACGAATACGAAAAACGCCATCAAGCGCATCCTGAAACTCATCAAAAAAGAAGCCGGCGATGCCAGGATTCACCTGGCCGTGATGCATGCCGACGCCCCGGGACCTGCGATGGAACTGCAGGAAAATATTGCCGGGCAATTCGATTGCGCTGAGATATTCACCACCGAGTTCACCCCGGTAATGGGAACCCACACCGGCCCCGGACTTTTCGGAGTGGCTTTCTACGCCGAAACCTCGTCAGATTATTGAACCGGGTTTACTAGCCAAACATGCCAAAACTTCCTATAATGTAGGGTGTGCGTAATTCCCGCATTATATCAGGTGTTTAAGGGAGAAAGATTATGGATATACAGGTAGTTACCGGGGATATAACGAAGATTAAAACCGACGCCATAGTATTAGCCGTGTTTTCCGGCGTCAAGACGCCGGATGGTGATTTAGCGACCGTCGATAAAGCGCTGGACGGGGCGGTTTCACAGCTGATAGAGCAGGGCGTTATCAAGGGCGCTTTGAAGGAAATCACCTTGTTGCACAGCCTGGGAAAAATCCCGGCGTCCCGGGTGGTGATTGCCGGGCTGGGCAAAAGGAAGGAGCTGGATTCCAACAAGGTCCGTAATACTTTCGCCGATGTATGTAAAAACATGAAGAAAAACAGGGCCGCCAGTCTGGCCAGTGTGGTAATCGGCGGTGGAGTCAACGGCATCTCCCGCGAGAAAGCCGCCCTGGCCATGACGGAAGGAGCCATACTGGGACTCTATGCCTTCAAGCGCTATTTGACCGGGAAAGATAAAGAAAAAAGCGAAATTGAAACATTAATGATAGTCGGCGCCGAGAAAGACACAACCCGGCTGGAAAAGGTGGTCGATACCGGGGGTATCATCGCCGAGGCCGTCAACTGGACCCGCGATATCGTCAACGAACCGGCCAACAACATGACCCCGACCCTTTTAGCCGAAGCCGCCCGAAATATGGCGGATACCTACGGACTGAGCATAGAAATCCTGGATAAAGAGCAGATAACCAAACTTGGGATGGGAGGGTTATTGGGTGTTTCCCGGGGCAGCCAGGAGCCGCCCAAATTCATCATCGTTCATTATAAGGGTAAAAAGTCGGATGAAGTCGACCTCGTTTTAGCCGGTAAAGGCATCACCTTCGACTCGGGTGGCATTTCCATCAAGCCTTCCGAGGGCATGTCCGATATGAAGGGCGACATGGCCGGTGGGGCTTCGGTGCTGGGTACTCTAAGGGCTATCGCGCAGTTGAAACCGAAGATTAACGTAACCGCCCTCGTCCCCGCCACCGAAAACCTGCCCAGCGGGACGGCCATGAAACCGGGCGATATCATCAAAGCCATGAACGGAGAAACCATCGAGGTTCTTAATACCGACGCCGAAGGCAGGCTGATCCTGGCCGATGCCCTCAGTTACGCCGTGAAAATGAGGGCATCGGCCAGGATCAGC
>JASFHJ010000211.1:0-3612 GCA_050123255.1 Dehalococcoidia bacterium | reverse complement strand
GTTGGCGCCGGCAAACACCCGCGGGGGGCGTACCAGCAGCGTCATCACCGTAGCGATCACCGCCAGTACCAGGGCTGTCAGAAAAGCATTGTTATAGTTGCCGTTGTTATCGAAAATCCAGCCGTAGTAAACCGGCGCTAAAAGCCCCAGCGGCGCCAGAGTCGCTACCGTCACACCCAGGATTGCACCGAAAGCTTTCCTGCCGAAATACCTGCCCAGTATCAGGACCACCAGCGGGGTGACTGCTCCGGAACTGAAGCCGTGGCAGATCAGCAGTACGTAAACCGAACCCATATTCTGGAACAGAAGAAACGACCCGAGACCTATAACCTGTAACAGGAACGCTACCGTAAGCAGGAACTGGAGCCGGTTCTTGGGAACGCGGTCGGCAAGTAGCCCGCTGAAGAACCGCGTAGGAATGGTGAAGAATATCATCATTCCCATCAGACCGCTGGCAGCGGCTTCGGTCATGCCGAAATCCGTTAAGAAGGGGTGGACATGCAGGTTGAGGCTCGAAGCAAGGATGTTATGAACGCTGAAAGAGCTCATCAGCAGCCAGAAAATGCCGGTTTTCGCCGCCTGCTTAAAGGTAAATTCCGTTTCGTCAAAGCTGGAGGCATAACCGGCGGCTATATCGGCTCCTTCCCCGCCGAAATCTTCATGCCTGGCGCCGTCCGGTAGAAGGTTATAATACTCGGGGCGATGCGGTTTTATCAACATATAGGCAAACGGCAAACTGGCGTACATCATAAGACCCCAGAAAAGGCAGGTAGGACGCCAGCCCCAGGCATCAATCAGCTGGGTAACCACCTGGACGACAATAACACCGAATACCCCGACAAAAGCGAATTTTATACCCTGGGCCAAACCGCGGCGTTTCATAAACCAGTCATTTATCTTCTTGTCGACAGCCACCGTCAGCCCGATGTTGAGTCCCAGCCCTATCATGGCGCCCCAGGCGACATAATAGTGCCAGACCTCGGTGGCAAAGTTCATCAGGACCATACCGGTACCGGCAATCGCAATACCGGTCATGACGATCCACCTGGGCCCGAACCTGTCAGCCAGCCATCCTACAAACGGAGACGTAATACCACCTTCAAGTCGTCCGATACCGGGCGCCCAGGACGTCGCGGCACGGGTCAGCCCCAGATCACGGGAAAGCGACAGGAAAAACACCGAGATTCCGTATACGTTAAAGCCATGTCCCAGGCCCGACACGATTCCGACAAATAAAACCGACCACCAACCGATAAATATCCGGGGGCGGCGTGTACTGGTTTCCGACAATGAATCACCTCAAACGGGGAAATGAATTCGGAAGAAAACAGGTTACTTTCTACATAGTGCTTCTATATCCAGGTTGTGCTCCCAGGGACTCTGAGAAACGTGCATCACAACGAACGTGGTAGTCCTGATTATCTCCGGGATACTCGCGATTTTAATCTTGACGAACTGGTCGAACTCCGACGGTCCTGAGAAGAGGAATATGCCGATAATATCGATGTCCCCGGTGCAACCGCAGAGGTAATATACATTCGGGCTGGTAATCAGGCGTTCCTCGACGCTTTCGGCGGTACCTACTTTCACTTCAATACCCATGACGCACATGAAATCCAGTCCCAGTTTTCCCGGATTAGGAACGGCGCTTATTTTAATGGCGTTGGAGTTAAGCATACCCTTTACCCTGTTACGTACCGTTCCTTCGGATACCTTCAGATTTCTACCTATCTCGCGGTAACTCTGCCGGGCGTCTTTTTGCAACTCCCGGATTATTTTCCTCCCGAGTTCGTCAAGCATATCACACCTCCCGGAAAAATGAACGAACAGATATATACCATCTAATATATGCAATTCCTCAGATAAATGCAAGTTTCCATCGTAAATGCGTAATATTCAGAGAATCTACACGTACCATATTGCTGTTTACTATTATTCTTCACCCTGTATTTCAAGAGAAAACCGGTCAAATTACAGGTATTTTTGCGTTTTGTTTACGGGTTGTTTATGTGTTTTTTATCTATTTTTATGCCTTGTATGCGCCTAAAAGAGTACCCTGTAAATGTAAGAGGAAAACGACCGTAATTGAATCCTTTTTCAATATCAATAGCTGTGCGAAAAGAGGCAGAGGGTAAAAAGGAGAACACGGTATGATTTTTCACCGGAAACTAAAAGAAAATAAAGCCGAAGAGACTGAAAAGGCAGAAGAAACCCAGCCCGGAACGCTGGTTGAAGCAGCCTGTGAGGATGTTGAAGAAATAATTGCCGTAAAGACTGACACCATTGATTTATGGAAAAATCCCCGGGCGGTGAAGCTGATCAGCTGGCTGCTGTCTCATAATGATATCCGCATAGAACCGGAAATAGTACTGGAAAGCCCGGAAGGTTACATCTACCGGGCCGCTAACGAAGTGATGGAAACCGACACCAAAACAACCTGTGCCATTTTGGAAACACTGGCGGAAAAGAACATACTGCTCCGGGAGGACTTCGAAAGGATTTTACTGAGCCCGGAGGGCTTTATCCAGTTAATCCCGGTGGAAAGATGCCCCAACTGCGATTCCTTCCACCTTTTGCGGGGCAAAATGATTGAGCATTTTACCTGCGGACACGTCGGTTTTGAGGAAGAGTTCACCGCAGGACTAAAAACAATCTGTCCCAAATGTAAAAAGGAATTAAAACTCATCGGGACGGACTACCGTTCTCCCGGACTGCGTTATACCTGCCGGGACTGCCACAGTATCTTTCCGCTGCCGACCATCCGCTACCGCTGTCTTAAAACAAACAAAATATATACTCTCGAGGAATTGAACCACGTCTGGCTGTATTCCTACCGTCTGAACGAGGCCTACCGGTTACGACTGGAATTCGAACTGGAGCCGAAAAAGCGGTTCATCGAGTACCTGGAGAAGCTGGGGTATAAAGTTCAGGAATCGGTGAAACTCCATGGTAATTCCGGGGCGATGCATACCATCGACCTGCTGGCTACCAAGAACGACCCCATCGCCAAGCACCGGGTAGCCATCGGCATACTGGCAGCCGCCCGGGGCGAAAATTCCGTAACCATAGATTCGCTGTTCAGCCTAGACAGCCGGATTTACGACATCGGTATCAAGCATAAGATTGTCCTGGCAATCCCCCGCCTTGCCCCCGACGCCGAAAAGTTCGCGGAGAGACAGGGTATCCGGGTATACAGCCTGGAGCAACTTAGCGCCCTGTTATCCGGTAAAACCAAATTCCCGGTCATTGAAACGAGCGAAAAAGTTGTTATGAGTAATAAGGAATTGGAGCCCGAACTGGCCAGGCTGGGCCCCAAAGGCTTTGTAAAATACCTGTTCGAAACCAAAGGGTACCAGGTTACCGAAAACGCCAGGGTGGTGGGCAGGTCCGGAGCCGAACATACCATCGAGATACTGGCTGAAAAAGACGACGGTATTACCTGGCATAAGGTAGCCGCCTGCGTCATCACCTCTCGTAATACTGAAGGCGACGGCGCCAACGAAGTGGTGCAGTTCGACTCGGCGGCTTATGACGCCGGTATTACCGATAAGGTTATTATAACCATACCCAGGCTGAACAAGGCCGCCCGGCAATTCGCCACATATCAGAGAA
>JASFHJ010000210.1:0-3620 GCA_050123255.1 Dehalococcoidia bacterium | reverse complement strand
TTAATCAAATTTAAGCAAATGCTGGCTTTTTTCGGCCTTTGCTACTTGTTCCCCAGGTACTGAAGCGCTGTCTTTATCCTGTCTTCAAGACTGGATTCTTCGGTTACCGGCAGGTTGGCAATAGCTTTGGTAGCTTCGGCAGCGGAATAACCCAGCGACGTTAATGCCGCCAGGACATCGGTATTCCCCCGGGCGATTTCCATAGCCGGTGTGGCTATCCAGCCGCTGCCGATTTTATCCTTGAGCTCCAGGATGATGCGGTTGGCTACTTTCTTGCCGATGCCGGGAATCGTTTCCAGCATTTCGCTGCTGCCGGTAGCGATAGCGGTGGTCAGTTGCTCGGAATTCATGGCGGAGAGCATGGCTAAAGCCAGGCGGGGGCCCAGTCCGGTAACCCCGATCAGTGTCTCGAACAGCCATAGCTCTTCGGCGGAGGTAAAACCGTAGAGAGACACATTATCTTCCCGCAGATGCAGGTGGGTGAATACCTTTACTTCGTTTCCCGGTATCCCGATTGTGGTCAGGGCACTGGTGGGCATGAAAACCAGAAATCCGACGCCGTTTACACCGATTATCGCGTATTCGGCGCTTATCGACTCTATTCTTCCCCGGAGATTTGATATCATTTTCCTTCCTTTATTGATTGGCCAGGATATTGTTCAGGTGTATCTCCCGTACGTGGCAGATAGCCACGGCTAAAGCATCGGCGGCATCATCGGGTTCCGGTATCGTCTCGAGCCCCAGTTGCAACCTGACCATCTCCTGGATTTGTTCCTTGCTGCTGGCACCGTAATCGGCGACCCTCTGTTTAATCTGGGTGGGAGTGTATTCAAAGGCAGGAATGTTTTTACTCGCTGCCGCCAGCAGGGCGATGGCCTGGGCTCTGCCGATAGCCATGGCCGACCGTACGTTCTTGGAGATAAAGGGTTGCTCCACCGCTACCGCTTCGGGTTGAAAACGCCGGATAACTTTCAATAATCCCTGATGCAGGTCATGCAGTCGTTCGCTGTTACTATCGCTTTTATCTGGTATAAGAACGCCGAAATCAACCAGGGCGATTTCATCATCGTCGGCGTCGATGATTCCGTACCCCATTATCCTGGTGCCGGGGTCGATACCCAGTATTTTCATATTAATAAAACACGGCCGGGTTATACCGTTCTCAGGTTCTACTGAGACTGGTATTCCGCAACCACCGAATCGGGGATATCGGCGTTGCTGAAAACGTTCTGAACGTCGTCGATTTCTTCCAGTTTTTCCATTAGCCTCAAAGCCTGCATGGCGGCTTTTTCATCGAGTTCTATCATGGTTTTGGGTATCATCAATAACTCGCTGGATTCTATGGCGACTTCGTTTTTCTCCAGGGCTTCCCTGACTTTTTCCATATCTTCGGGTACGGTATAAACCTCTACATAATTGTTTTCGACTTTGACGTCTTCAGCCCCGGCATCGATAGCGGAAAGAGCCAGTTCATCGGGGTCTACGCCGTCGGCTATTATCGTGATTACGCCCTTGGAATCGAAAAGCCAGGCGACGCATCCGCTTTCACCCAGGCTGCTTCCGTGACGGGTGAAGACGCTTCTTACCTCCTGGATGGTGCGGTTGCGGTTGTCCGAAAGGGCGTTTACGAGAATTGCCGTGCCACTGGGACCGTAGCCTTCCAGTGTCAGTTCGGTGAGACTGCCGCCTTCCAGTTCTCCGGTACCTTTCTTGATAGCCCGTTCGATGTTATCCATGGGCATGTTGCTATCACGGGCTTTTTGTACCGCCAGTCGCAGGCGGAAGTTCATTTCAGGATTGCCGCCGCCTTCACGCGCCGCTATTATCAACTCGCGGGTAAGTTTGGTAAAGAGTTGACCCCGCCTGGCATCAGCCACCCCTTTTTGATGTTTGATCGAATGCCACTTGGAATGCCCGGACATTGTGGAACCTCCTTATCCCCAATTCCCCCTTCGGGATAATTCTAACACTTCGCTAACTGGCGGTCAAAGAGCGAGTGGACGATATTTCTTGTACCGGAGAGGTAATTCCCATATAATTATGTGTAACGAAAAATACCGGGATTGAGTGAGAAAAAATGCTTAACGAATGGTTCGGTTGGGACAATACGACCTCGTTACTGGTTATCGGGGGAGTTTTGGTGGTCATATTGGTGATTATCTTTTTTGTGCAGGCAAGGCGTACCAGGAGGTCTCTCATGGGCAAGGTCCTGATGATCCACGGGGATGTGAGGTCCAACATCAGGACATGTAAAAAATACGATAAAACGGGAATCATAAAGAGACTGAAAACAGAAGACTGGGAGAACCACCGCAACGATGTCGGTTTTCTCCCACCGGATTTATTGACCGACACGGAAAAATATTTCGATATGGTCAATAAAATCAACCAGCAGATAGATATCTCGGCAAATAAAGCGCTGGATGGTCAAACAACTTCTGTAGATATCTCCGGGTTGGCGCAGCCCCAGCAGGATGTAAATCGTCGCCTGGAAAAATGGGTGCACACCAACTACTATAATGAAAAGTACCTGCCGCGTCGCAAGGGGATATTCCGTTTCTAAGGCTATTTAGGTTGCCGCTGCCCCCAGCTTTTGAGATAGCGCGTCCCTGAGCTTTTCCAGGTTTTCCCGGAACACCGGCGATTTCATATCTTCCGTGGACATGATGATGGCGTTTTCGCGGTTGTCCAGGTAGTAGCCGCGTCTCAAGCCTGTCTGCGTGAATCCGTATTTGCTGTAGAGGTTCTGGGCGATGGTATTGGACTCGCGGACCTCCAGCGTCATCGAGACGGCTTTGAGCTCGATAGACAGGTCCACGGTGGCTATCAGCAGGAGTTCCCCGATGCCCTGCCGCTGGTACTGCTGGCGTACGGCGATGTTGGTAATATGGGCTTCGCCGACCATCATCCAGATGCCGGAAAACCCGATGATATACTGGCTTTTGTAAGTGTTCGATTCGCGTTCGCGCTTTTCGTCGCTTTTTCGCCAGGGAGTGAAACGTGCCAGGAAGCCTGATGAATTATTATCGGTTTTGGATGTTTGTACGGGATTCGTCCGGGCGGTGTCGTAGGCGACGATGTAACGGGCTATCTTGTTGTTGAGTTCCTGGCGGTAGTTGGGCGGAGGCCACTGGGTAGGAAAGACCTCCCGGTCTATTTCGGCTACCTGTTGCAGGTCTTCCTTTTCCATCCGGCGTATGGCGTACACCATCGGCTTTTCTCCAATCGGAGCAGAAACTCATCGGGTATAGAGCTATTGTAGCATAAGTTACGGGGAGGGTAGTATCGAGGGTAAACCAGAAGAGGCTAAAAAATTCCAGGGGGTACAAATCGAGGGTGGATGGAGCGGGAACAGGCACGAATTGTTTTTAAGGTTATGGTAAGTAGCGGGTGGTTTAACCGGGCGGGTGCAGAGAGGGTGCTGTGGACGAAGGGAATAGAGTGTAGGCGGCGCCTATCGCCTTTTGCTTCCGCTTACGTATAACACGGCATTCTGCTATAGCAAATATTCCAACACAGATCTTCATTATGTATTCATTTCCAACGCCAAGTGTCCAATATATGCTGAAAGTCTCGTATACCATCGGACTGTGACGCTTCTGTGGTAAAACGAATCAAGT
>JASFHJ010000209.1:0-3698 GCA_050123255.1 Dehalococcoidia bacterium | reverse complement strand
GCAGATTAAGCAGCTATTGATGGTCGGCGGACTGGACCGTTATTACCAGATAGCCCGCTGCTTCCGCGACGAGGATACCCGCGCCGACCGGCAGCCCGAGCATACCCAGCTGGATATCGAGATGAGTTTTATCGAGCAGAACGACATCCTCGACCTTATGGAACAGCTATTTACCTCTCTGGTGGAAACCATCAAACCCGAGCTTAAAGTGGTAAAACCTTTTCCCCGGTTGAAGTACGCCGATATCATGGAACGCTACGCCTCGGACAAGCCCGACCTGCGTTACGGACTGGAAATAGCCGACCTCACGGATATCGCCGCGGAAACTGAATTCGGTATCTTCACCGGCGCTATCGAGAACGGCGGCAAGGTTAAAGGTCTGACTGCCCCGGGGTGCGGCGAATACACTCGCCACCAGCTTGACGAACTGAATAAGATGGTCTTAAGCGCCGGGGCCAAGGGATTACTGACGATATCGCTGGGAAGTTCCGGCGGCGGGCTTGACGATTTAACCGAAGATACGGTAAAGTCGGTAGCCGCCAAATACCTGAGTCTCGACCAGATTAAAGAGATGGCGAAACGCTGCCAGGCTAACAAGGGCGATTTGTTACTCATCGTTGCCGGTTTGCCCGATGAAATTCATCCGGCCCTCGATACTTTACGCCGTGAGATAGCCGGTCGCCTTGAACTCGCCGACCCGTCCGTGATGTCATTCGCCTTCGTGGTGGATTTTCCGCTGCTGGCTAAAGACGAAGAAACCGGGCGGTGGGAAGCGGTCAATAACCCCTTTACCCACCCGCGTCGGGAGGATATGCCGTTACTGGACACTTCGCCGGGTGACGCCATCGGCCAGAACTACGATATTATTTGCAACGGCTACGAACTGGCCAGCGGCAGCATCAGGATACATAACGCTGAATTACAGAGGAAAATTTTCCGGCTGCTGGGTTATACCGACGATGAAGCCGAAAACCTGTTCGGGCATATGCTGGAGGCTTTCGATTACGGAGCCCCGCCTCACGGCGGTATCGCGCCGGGCATCGACCGCATCGTCATGCTTTTAGCCGGTGAGGATACTATCCGGGAGGTGATGGCTTTTCCCAAGACACAGAGCGCCATGGACCTGACCTTCGGAGCGCCGTCTCCGGTAACTAAAGAACAGCTCGATGAATTGCATATCGATGTTATTGAAGAGTAGCTATTTGGAGGAATATTGAAAGTAACCAAGGAAAAAGAAGAAAACCGCCAGGCTTATCTCACCGTCGAGATAGAGTCCGGAGAGATGGAAGAAGCCCTCGAAGACGCTTACAGGAAATTATCGAAAAGGGTCGAGATACCCGGCTTTCGCAAGGGAAAGGCGCCGAGAGCGATTGTCGAACGCAATATCGGCAGGGAACGCCTCGTGGAAGAAGCCGTCAACAAGCTGGTACCGCAGGCTTACGAACAGGCGCTAAAAGAGCACGAAATAGAACCTTACGCCCAGCCGGAGATTGAGCTGACCCAGGCGGAGCCGGTCATTTTCAAGGCGGTTGTGCCCCTGATACCCACCGTTAAACTCGGCGATTACAAAAGTATCCGAATGACCCCGGAAAAGGTGAATGTAACCAAAGATAAAACCGATTCCGTACTGGAAGAGCTTCGCCACCAGTACGCCACCTGGGAAACGGTCGAAAGACCCCTTGAATACAACGATCTGGCGGTAATCGATATCAACGGCAAGGTCGAAGAAAAGCCCTACGTGGAAAAAATCGGGGCTCAGTACCAGGTCGTCAAAGAGAACATTTCACCGGCGCCGGGATTTGCGGAGCAGATTGTCGGGATGAAAAAGGACGAAGAGAAGGAATTCACCCTGAGCTTTCCGGAAGATTACCCGAATAAAGAGGTAGCCGGGAAAGAAGGCGGATTCAAGGTCAAGCTAACCGAAATCAAAGAGGAAAAACTGCCGAAACTGAACGACGAGCTGGCCGCCCAGATTTCGCCGGAGTTCAATACGATCAAATCCCTCCGCGACGAGACGCAGAAGAGACTCAAGGAAAACGCCGAGGAACAGGCCCGGATGGACTTCGAGGAAAAGGTGATTAACGCCGCCATCGAGCAATCGAAAACGGAGTATCCGCCGGTGGTTATAGAACTGGAGATAGACCGGATAATCAGCGAGCAAAACCGCCGACTCCAGATGTCGGGCAGGGGCATGGACGATTATCTTCAGAGTGTCGGCAAGACCGGTGAAGAGTTGCGGGAAGAGCTTCGTCCCGTTTCCGTAACGAACGTAAACGCTTCCCTGGTCATCAATAAAATCACCCAGGAGGAAAAAATCGAGGTCAGCGAAGAGGACATCGATAAGAGAATCGATGAAATGACACAGAACACCCAGGAAGAAAACCGCGAACAATTAAGAAGCCTGTTTAATAACCCGGAGACACGGCAGTCCGTAAAACAGACACTGATAACGAGGAAAACCATCGAGAAACTCGTTGAAATAGCCAAGACCAAACCGAAACCCGTTAAACAATCCAAGGAGGAAACAAAGGAGGAAACGAAATGAACATCAATCCCAGTAACGTAATACCCATGGTTATTGAAAGCGGTGCCAGGGGAGAACGGGCTTTTGACATATATTCGCTCCTGCTCAGAGAGCGCATCGTTATGCTGGGAACGCCGATTAACGACCAGGTAGCCAACGTGATAATCGCCCAGCTGCTTTTCCTGGAACGCGAAGACCCTGATAAAGACATCAGCCTCTACATCCATTCGCCGGGCGGCGTTATCAGCGCCGGACTGGCTATCTACGATACCATGCAGCTGATTAAACCGGACGTATCCACTATCTGTGTAGGTCTGGCCGCCAGCATGGGCACGGTGCTGCTCTGCGCCGGTACCAAGGGCAAACGCTATGCTTTACCCAACGCTACCATCCACATGCATCAGGCCATGGGCGGCGCACAAGGTCAGGCCGCCGATATCGTCATTGCCGCCCGGGAAATCGCCCGACAACAGGATCTCCTCAAGGAAATCCTCGTCAAACACACCGGTCAGAACATAGATAAGATAACACATGATACCGACCGCGATTTCTATCTTAATCCTACTGAGGCAGTCGAATATGGAATTGTCGACGAGGTTCTCAATAAACCGGCGGAAGAAAAAGAGGACAAAACCAAGAAGAAGTAGGCTCGTAACCAAAACAATAATAACTTGAGATAATCGGCGAGATTATTCGGGGATTTTGTCCCTGACCATCTCGTCGATTTCTTTGGAAAGGTCGTAACCCTCGATAAGATTACCGGCGGCATCGGCTACCTGTTTATCTCCGGTTATTTTTACCTCCCCCCGGCTGAAAGCTCCGATGGTCGCCATGATCAACGGGGTTTCCCGCACGAAACCGTGCGCCCGGATGGCCTTGAAAAGAGCGTTTTCCTCGCCCTGCTCCGCTTTAACTTCAGCGACAGGCTTTCCCTTGATTTCATCCCAATAATTATCGAAGGCTTTGCCGCGTATGGGGAAAGTGCAGTAAGTAGCCGTGGCGCCCACATCCAGTTCCGGGATAGCCACATGCATCTTCACACCCTGCCTTTCGGCGCCGGTCTCGATGAGGTGCCAGATGACCTGCCGCCAGGTACCGGCCGGTCCGTCGGGCGCCGCCGGGTGCAGGTTGAGAAAATCGTATTTATATGAAAGCTCCGGCCCGTTTATCAGCA